>JANPDZ010000803.1:0-1763 GCA_031431735.1 Acidobacteriota bacterium
GTAATTTTCAAGTAAGCAATAACTATGCCGCTCAGTAATGAATGCGCGTGGCAAAAGCAAAGGTATTTTGTCCATTTAATTGAGAAGGTGGAGATGTTGTATCCCACTTTTCAACTGCCTCTCCGTTTGGAATGCCAAATCTATCTGAGTAATCAAATTATTTGAAAAAAAGCTCTCTTGCTTTTACCTGCCCTGAATCGTTACAATTTAAATAATCTTTGGTGCGCCGTTTCAGGCAGGGAAAACGAAATGAAAATCAGAATTATTTTTGCTTTTGCGGTTGTCTTTTCAGCCATCGGTATCTTTTCATCGTCTAATATTCAAACGACCGAAAGCGCGGTGACGGTAAATATAAATTCAAAATGCGCGATTGCGGGTTTTCAAACAGCGTATCAGCAGTCAAAAGCCGTTTTCGTCGGGACGGCCGTCAGTGAAGAGAAAAACGGCGATACGAAAACTTTTGATTTTAAGGTTGAAAAATACTGGAAAGGCGCGGACAAGCAAAACATTGAAATAAATGTTTATGAAACAGCGCGTTATCAGGCTTTCTTTGAGAAAGGCGAAAGATATTTGATTTACGCAACCGCCGATGAAGACGGCAAACTTCGCGTCGGCAGATGTTCGCGGAGCCGCGATTTGGAAAATGCCGACGAAGATTTGCGGCGGCTCGGCAAGGGAAAAATCCCCCGTTAAAAATTTTACTTTGGAGAAAAAGAAATGAAGAAATTAGGGCTTTGGGCAGGTTTATTTTTAATTGCTCTGACAATAAATATGTTTGGGCAAGGCGTTGCAGCACCTTACACATCGCGGTTGCAGACGTTTATGCCGGTCGGTGTTGTTAGCCGTCCGATTTTACTGAGAGGCGCAAGAGACGGCAGCCGACGGATGTTTATCGTTCAGCAAACCGGAATTATCAAGGTTTTACAGCCGGGCGCGAGCGTGCCGACGGATTTTATCAATCTGAGTTCAAAAATCGTCATTCCGGTCTCAGCGGGCGACGAGCGCGGGCTTCTTGGATTGACCTTTCATCCGCAGTTTGCGACGAACGGCAAATTTTATGTGAATTACACGCGCGTCGGCGACGGCACGACCATTGTCGCGGAATATAAAACCGTCACGGGTAATCCGAATCAGGGCGACATTGCGAGCGAAAGAATTCTTTTCACGGTTCCGCAGCCGTTTTCAAATCACAACGGCGGAATGGTCGAATTCGGTCCCGACGGTTATTTGTATATCGGCATGGGCGACGGCGGTTCGGCAAACGATCCGGGTGCGCGGGCGCAAAACCGCACCCAACTTTTGGGCAAAATGCTGCGGATTGACGTTGACATTCCGCCGGGTTCGCCAAATCCATATTTGATTCCGCCGACTAATCCGTTCACGGGCGCAAACACGACGCGGTGCGACAACGGAAGCACGACGGTGGGAAATACCTGTCAGGAGATCTGGTCAATCGGGATGCGGAATCCGTGGCGCTGGTCGTTTGACCGCGGCGGAACGAATCAACTCTGGGCTGCGGATGTCGGGCAAGGTTCAATCGAAGAAGTTGACCTCATCACGGGCGGCGCAAATTACGGTTGGCGCGTTTATGAAGGAACTAACTGCACGGGATTAGATGCAGGACTTTGCACACCGGCTAACTACACGATGCCGGTTTTTCAATATTCGCACACGGGCGGACGTTGTTCGATTACGGGTGGCTATGTCTATCGCGGAACGCAGGGAAGTTTGCCGAACGGCGCATACGTTTACGCCGATTACTG
>JANPDZ010000804.1:0-2999 GCA_031431735.1 Acidobacteriota bacterium
GAAAATCAACTCCAATGTATAATGGCATTGCGGTTTCCTCCTTTCTGTCAACAAACCAAGAACTTTTTCAAATCAATTTCTAGTTTATGCTAGTTTGGAGAAACCGTCTTTATAACATCAAGCGTCCCCGCTTGCAATGAGCGTCGCTTCGATGCGAAAAAACGCTTGTATTCAATCGTGAATTCAAGTTGAAAGCTATCTAACCGCTTTTTCGCGCAAAAAACGCGCTCATTGCAAGCGAGGACGCTTGCGCTCCAGTCGTGCGTAACATCTGTTAAATTTTATTTGTGAACGCTGAACGATGGAAACAAATTGACGAGATTCTCGATGCCGTTTTGGAAATTCCGAACGAACGGCGCGAAGAATTTTTGTCGAAAAAATGCGGCGACGATGATGATTTGAAACGTGAAATTCGGAGTTTGCTGAAAGTTCAAAAGAGTGCCGATAAATTTATGGAACATTCGGCGATGAACTTGATAGCAAAAGAAATCGCGCAGAATGAACCGGAATTTTCTTCGCCGATCGGCAAACAATTCGGCACCTATACGATTGAAAAACCGATCGGCGCGGGCGGCATGGGCGAAGTTTATCTCGCCCATGATGCAAAGTTAAACCGCAAAGTCGCGCTGAAGATTTTGCCCGCCGAATTTGTCGCGGATGCTGAAAGAATCAAACGATTCGAGCGCGAAGCACGAACGATTTCAGCATTAAATCATCCATATATTGTGACGATTTACGATGTCGGAACGGCGAACGGCATCAACTTCATCGCCACCGAATTTGTCGAAGGCGTAACCGTCAGAGATTTAATCAATCGCGGCGTTGACTTCAAACAAACGCTTTCCGTAATCTCGCAAACCTGCGAAGCACTCGCGGCGGCTCACAAAGCCGGAATCGTTCACCGCGACATCAAACCGGAAAATATAATGCTCCGTTCTGACGGTTTCGTTAAAGTTTTGGATTTCGGTCTGGCAAAACTCGTCGAACCGACGGAATTTCAGCAAAGTATTTCAAATTATACGATGAAAGGCGTGATTATCGGCACGCCGGCTTATATGTCGCCTGAACAGGTAAGCGGCGACCGCATTGACCAGCGCACCGATTTATGGAGCATCGGCATTGTTTTATACGAAATGCTGACGGGCAAAAATCCGTTCAAAGGTGAAACGCGACAGGAAACTTTCCAAAAAATCTTGTTGGAAAATCCGCCGTCCGTTTCCGAATCGGATGAAAAACTTCCCATCGAACTGGACGCGATTTTGAGCAAGGCTCTGGAAAAAGATGCTGATGTCAGTTATCAAACCGCGTCGGATTTACGGGCGGATTTAAAGCGCCTGCGCCGCGAAATTGATTCGTCGTCATCGCTCCGAAATGATTCTTTAACGCCAAGACGCGAAGCCGCCAAGACGCGAAGATTTTTTTTGCCTTTTGGTATTTTACTTTTTACTTTGCTTGCGCTTGGCGTGTGGTTTTTTGGCTTTCGGCAAGCATCTTCAACCGCCATTGATTGGAGCAAAGCGAACAATATTCAACTGACCGAAGAAGTCGGAATCGAATATTTCCCTAGTCTTGCGCCCGACGGCAAAAGTTTTGTTTATGCGGCAGACACAAACGGCAATTTCGATATTTTTGTTCAGCGCGTCGGCGGCAAAAACGCGAGGAATTTAACCAAAGATTCAACCGCTACGGACACACAGCCCTCTTTCGCGCCCGACGGCGAACGCATCGCTTTTCGTTCCGAACGCGCTCCCGCCGGAATTTATGTGATGGGCGCATCGGGCGAAAATTTGCGCCGCGTTGCCGATTTCGGTTTTCATCCGTCGTGGTCGCCGGACGGCAAAGAAATTGTCGTCAGCACTTTCGGGCGCGATCAGCCGACAGTCCGCGCCGAAGGCGAACAATTTCTCCAGATTATCAACGTCGAAACCGGCGCGAAACGTGAATTAATCAAAACGGAAGCCTCGTTTCCGGCGTGGTCGCCTTCTGGCAAACGAATTGCTTACTGGTTTTATACGGCGGCATTTAGCAAACGCGAAATTGCTACTGTTCCGGCAATCGGCGGCGAACCCGTCATTGTCGCCAAAGATTTTTCCGTCTCGAATTGGAATCCGGTTTGGTCGCCCGACGGCAAATTTTTATATTTTGTCAGCAGTAAAGGCGGCAGCATAAATTTTTGGCGCGTCCGAATTGACGAAACGAGCGGCGCGGTTTTGTCCGAACCCGAACCGATTGTTACACCTTCAAAATTCAGCCGACACCTGAATTTTTCACGCGACGGCAAGCGACTGATTTATGTTCAGACAAATAATCAAGCAAATATTCAAGGCGTAGCATTTGACGCGACGGCGGGAAAAACCATCGGCGAACCGTTTTGGATTACAAAGGGCGACCGCGAAATAACGCGGGCGGAACTCTCGCCTGACGGCAAAAGTTTTGTGATGCGGATAATTCGGCGCACACAGGACGACATCGTAACCGTCAGCCGCGACGGGCGCGAATGGCGCGATGTAACTAACGACGCGCCGTTTGACCGCTACGTTCGTTGGTCGCCCGACGGCAACCAACTCGCTTTCAGTTCAGACCGCAACGGCGGTGCGGAAATTTGGATATGCAACACCGACGGCACAAATTTACGGCAAATTACTTTTTCAACCAAGCCCGACTTTGGTTCGGGTTTTCCGGCTTGGTCGCCTGACGGCAAACGTCTGGCTTTCTTTCTCGAAGCGCAAACTTACATTCTGGATTTGTCCAAAAATTGGAACGAGCAAACTCCGCAAAAACTTCCGCCCGCTGAAGGTGTCAGCGGTTTTGTCGCTTGGGATTGGTCGCCTGACGGCAAAAAACTCGGCGGGACGATTCACGAAGGCAAAGCCCGATTTCTCGGTTTTTATTCGTTTGAAACAAACAGTTACACAAAAATAGCCGGAAACAACGAATTTATCCCGTCGTGGCTGCCAGACAGCCGCCGCCTTGTTTATGGTTTCGACAATAAAATCGTC
>JANPDZ010000805.1:0-3664 GCA_031431735.1 Acidobacteriota bacterium
TTAGTTTTTTATTTATATCGTTATAACTTATTATTTACACGTTCCTTAGCAGGTAAAACAGATGACCTTGCCAAACAAAAACTTCCTTTTCTTTCTTGGGTAAATCGAGTGTCAGCAACAAATTCAAATCAATTAATCGAAAGTTTCAATCTTGGAAAGGGCGAAACTGAAGTCTTGAATCTCGCGTTGGAAGTTTCAGAATCAAGAGTTCTGCTTGATGATTTTGCCGCCCGAAAATCTGCGAAAATATTAAATGTTCCAATTCTCGGAACAGGCGGTTTGTTAATTTTAGCAAAGCAAAAAGGTTTGATCTCATCGGTTTCCGAAGCATTAGAAAGCGTTCAGAATGCAGGGCTTTGGCTTTCCGATGAAATAATTGAACTGCTAAAAAGGTGAATAAATTTCTCAATCTTTACCAACCGCGATTGATTTCCCAACGGTCAACAATCTTGCCGCCGTCGAGAACGTGATAATGCGAATGTTGCAGAGCAGTCAGGCACGAATGATTTGCCAATATCCGGACACGCGAACCGACTTTTAATTGATTGAAAATCTTTTCGTCCGTCACAGAAATCTCGCCGTGTTCCTGCGAAAGCGAACCGACGCGCAGATTCAGATCGTTTCCCGCCAAATCGTAAACGCGACCGTAACCGCAATGCTCGTCAAATTCGACCGCGCCGCGATCTTTTGATAGCGCGATTGCGCCCGCGTCAACGACGATTTTTCGACGCCCAAAATCTCGATGAACAACCGCCGCGAGAACGGTCAAAGCGCAATCGGAAAAACTACAACTTCCCAATGTTGCTTGAAAAGCATCGTAGAAAATATAATTTCCGCAGCGAAATTCGGTGATGCCTTCGGTGTTGTCAATCGCGCTCATCGTCGGCGTTGAACCGATGCTGACCGCTCGGACATTCAAACCTTTGTCGCGTAAATCGTCGGCTAAATTCCGCATCAAATCTCTTTCTGATTGCGCCACAGCAAGAAGTTTTCCGGGCGATGCGGCGTGATAAGAATGTCCGGAGTGCGTTAAAATTCCGGCAAAGTTCAGGTTTGACGAATCGCTGATCTTTTGGGGAATTTCAAAGGCTGCTTTGGCGGTCGGTTCAACGCCGCAGCGATGATAACCGACATCAATTTTCACAAAAACATTGAGTTTAATATTTTCGTTTTTCGCAGTTCTATTTAAATCTTCGACGGTTTCCGCATCGTCGGTCAAAACTGAAAATCGTTCAATTGTTTTGGCAATCGCAATTGCTTCTGAAAATTTTCCGCGTTCGATGGGAACGCCGTAAGTAATATCTGAAAAACCGTTTTGTGAGAAAAAATGAGCTTCCGAAAGCGTCGAAACCATTATGCCGCCGGCGTTTCCCGTCGTTTGAAGTCTGGCGATCTCAAGCGAGCGGTGAGTTTTGACGTGCGGACGAAGCGCGACATTCAAACTTTTGGCGCGCGCCGTCATCCGTTCAGAATTGCGTTTCATTCGCCCAAAATCCAAGATCAGCGACGGTGTTTTGATGGTTTCAATTTGCATAAATTATCTTTAACTTAAATATTCCTTCAAATATCTGCCCGTATGCGAATTTTTTACTTTTGTGATTTCTTCGGGCGTTCCCGTTGCCACGATTTCGCCGCCGCCGCTACCGCCTTCGGGACCGAGATCAATCACATAATCGGCGGTTTTTATGACATCCAGATTATGTTCTATCACAATCAGACTTCCGCCGTTGTCAATCAGCGCGCGAAAGGCGGCGAGCAGTTTGTTGATGTCGTCGAAATGCAAGCCGGTGGTTGGTTCATCAAAGATAAAGAGCGTCTTCGATTTGGTTTTGGTCGCCAGATGCGAGGCGAGCTTGACGCGTTGCGCTTCGCCGCCGCTTAAAGTTGTCGCTGATTGTCCGAGCCGCAGATAGCCGAGTCCGACGGCTTCGATGACCTTTAATTTATTGACCAGTTTATTGACTTCCTTGAAAAACAAAATCGCTTCTCTAACGGTTAATTGCAACACTTCGGCGATGTTTTTGCCTTTGTATTTGATGTCCAGAATTTCATCCCGAAAACGAGTTCCGCGACAATCTTCGCAGGTTAATTCGACATCGGCTAAGAATTGCATTTCGACCGTCACGGTTCCGCTGCCCTGACAAATTTCGCAGCGTCCGCCGGGAACATTGAACGAAAAATGCGAAGCATTGAAGCCTTTCGCTTTCGAGGCGTTGGTCGCTGCGAAGGTTTCGCGGATCGCGTCGTAAACCTTGATGTATGTCACCGGATTTGAACGCGGCGTGCGTCCGATCGGCGATTGATCAACCAGAATGATGTCGTCAACCGCGTCCGCACCTTTGATTTCCTTGAAATGTCCGACTGCGCCGTGCCATTCGCCGCGTTTTTTCTTGATTCCGGCGTAAAGAATATCGTGGACGAGCGTTGATTTGCCGGAACCCGAAACGCCGGTGATGCAGACGAGCATTTCCAGCGGAATCTCGACCGAAATATTTTTCAGATTGTTTTCGCGTGCGCCAATAATTTCGAGTTTTCGTTTTGTCGGCTCTTTGCGTTTTGCGGGAACTTTTATTTCCAGATCGCCGCGCAAATATTTTGCCGTCAGCGAAACATCAGATTGAATCAGCCCGAGAAAATCGCCTTCAAAGACGAGATTTCCGCCGAGTTCGCCCGCGTAAAGTCCGATGTCAAGGATGTGATCGGCCGAACGCATCGTTTCTTCGTCGTGTTCGACAACCAAAACCGTGTTGCCGATGTCGCGCAGGTTTTCGAGAATCTTGACAAGCCGCGCATTATCGCGCGGATGAAGCCCGATCGAGGGTTCATCCAAAACATAAAGCGCGCCGACGAGCAGTGATCCGAGGTTTGTTGCAAGTTGAATACGCTGCGCTTCGCCGCCCGAAAGTGTCGCAGCCAGCCGGTCAAGCGTTAAATAATCAAGCCCGACATCAACCAGAAACTTTAACCTTCGGCGAATTTCGAGCAGTAATTTGTCGGCGATTTTTTCGCGTTCTTCGCTTAATTTCAGTTCATCAAAAAAGGTTTGTGCGTCGTTGATTGCCAAATTGACGGTTTCAGGCAGATTCCGTCCGCCGACTCTGACAGCTTGCGCTTCTTTCCGCAGCCGTCCGCCTTTGCATTCGGGACATTTTGTATAGCCGCGATATTTCGCCATAAAAACGCGGACGTGGAGTTTATATTTTTTTGTGTCGAGCCACGTGAAAAAACCGCGCACGCCTTTCCATTTGCCTTTGCCCTCAAAAATGGCATTTTTTTGTGCGTCGGTTAAATCGGCAAAAAGCGTTTTCATCGAAATATCTTCGCTGAAGCAGAAAGTTTTCAGAGCCTTGAAAGCCCAATCGTATTGCGGACGCGTGAAAGGTTCAATTGCGCCCTGCGCGACCGATAAATTTTCGTTCGGCACGACAAGCTCGAAATCAATATCAATCGTGTTGCCAAAGCCTTGACAGAGCGGACATGCGCCAAACGGCGAATTGAAACTAAAAAGGCGCGGTTCGGGTTCTTCAAAGACGGTGCCGTCGTATTTGCAGATGAATTTGTCGGAAAAATTGAGCGTTTGCACAGTTAAGCCGGTCGCTACCGCTTCCGGTTCTGACTTTTGAAAGCCGGTCGCTACCGCTTCCGGTTCTGACTTTTGAAAGAC
>JANPDZ010000806.1:0-2747 GCA_031431735.1 Acidobacteriota bacterium
ATGTAATTATTTTTTTAGTTTCGCTACTCTTGAAATTGCCTAGTATTTGGGGAAATGTTCGCGCTTAAAGCGGATTGAAACATTCAACTTCGTCATTTTACGTTCTAAGTTAATTTCCTGAGTAGTGAAAATTATTTTAGAACTAGAATTCTATTTGAATAAAAAAATCGGACGACAACATAAACTGTTCATCCGATTTTTTTATTTTGCTGATTTGATTTTACTTCAGTTTTTTTAAGCTACTGAAATAGAACAATAAAGCAATCCCCACAATCCACGGATTTTGTGGATTACACATTGCTACGATAACAACTAAACTATTTAGACCTTTATAAAACGACTCAGAAATGTTTGTTTCAAAGGAAACTTTTCTCTTTTCATCTTGATATATTAATTTTATTTTCTTTTCTACTTCACCTTTGAAACATTCATTCTTCGGCGTTTTACGTTACTAAGTTAAAATTTTCCTCGTTTTCGTTTGGCGGTTCGTTTTTTTTCTTACTCATCAATTCTTCTCCTTAATAAATACTTATTTTGGACATACCTGTCCTCGCTGATTATAGTTGTAATATATGCTTTTAACAATGAATTTTTGAGTCCACTCCGAAAAGTCATTTTTAGCAGTTTTGGGGCTTAAAATTGAATTTTACCATTTTTGAGATTCTTTGTTTTCAATGACTTACAAAACTACAAATTCAGCGATTGAACGATTTTTCTATCAAATAAGGGTTTTCGGAGTGGACTCATTTTTGTAAATGTCACAGGCTTTTTTCACGAAATTCGATATTACAATCTGAGGTTTACGCAATTTTTGGCATTGTCGCTGAAAGCGACTGATAATATAGCGTAGGGTGAAGGCGTTTCGCCGAAACCCTACGAATTTGATAATCACCTGATCCGACGCTGAAAGTGTCGAACAATCACACGCTTAATTGTTGCTCACCTTCGGCGAGCGATGGAATTATCTTTCCTAACGTAGGGTTTCATTCGCTTTGCTCATTGCACCCTACGCTATAATGTTTGTCGCCGTTGGCGACTTTAGGAAAAAATATCTTTGCGTAAAATCAGTTACAATTGAAAAAGAACCTATAATTTGGCAAAGGCAAACTCAACCATGAAAACATTCATCAGAGGCAACACACGATTTTGAAGTTTACGGTAAATAATCCGTCTGCGGATTGACACCGCTTATTTAAAGGTGTTAGAAGTCAGAATGTCAGCGCAAATATTGCGTCTGACATATTTTTTTCAAAAATGGCAAAGAATTTAGTTATCGTCGAATCGCCGGCAAAAGCGAAAACCATCAACAAATACCTCGGAAGCGATTACCTTGTGCTCGCTTCGATCGGTCATATTAAAGATCTGCCGACCAAAGAACTCGGCGTGGACATCGAAAATAATTTCGAGCCGTTTTATGAAGTTATTCCCGATATTAAAAAACGTAACAACAAAAAAACGGTCTCGGATCTGAAAAGAGCGGCGAAAATAGCCGACACGATCTATCTCGCGGCTGACCCTGACCGCGAAGGCGAAGCGATCTGTCAGCACTTGGCGGAAGAGATCGTTCCGAAAAAACCGGTCAAGCAGGTTTTCCGCGTGATGTTCAACGAAATCACGAAAACCGCGATTCAGGAAGCTTTCAAAAGTCCGAAGCAAGTTAATCAAGACCTCGTTGACGCACAACAAGCGCGCCGGGTTTTAGATCGTCTGGTCGGTTATAAAGTTTCGCCGATTTTGTGGAAAACCATCGGCGGAAAGCTTTCGGCCGGACGCGTGCAGACGGTTGCGGTTCGCCTTGTGGTCGAACGCGAACGCGAGATCGAAGCTTTTGTGCAGACGGAATATTGGTCAATTATCGCTAACTTGAGCGCGGCGTTACCGCCGAAATTTGATTCGCGGCTTTATAAGATCGAAGATCTGACCGTTAAAACAAGCGGCTTTGACCAGGACTTAAAGAAAAACGAAACGCACATCAAAGACGAAACAACTGCGAAATCAATCGTCGAAGAAGCCGAAAAGCAAAACTATATTGTTGATTCGGTGACGACAAAAGAACGCAAGCGCAACGCAACCCCGCCGTTCATTACATCAAAACTACAACAGGAAGCGGCGCGGAAATTCGGTTTTCCCGTCAAAAAAGCGATGATGGTCGCGCAGAAACTTTACGAAGGCGTTGATGTCGGCGCAGAAGGCGCGGTCGGTTTGATAACTTATATGCGAACCGATTCGACACGTGTTTCCGATGCGGCACTCGGCGAAGTCCGCGATTTTATCGGCGGAAATTACGGCGAAAAATATCTGCCCGCAAAAGCGAATTTTTACAAAACAAAAGGCGGTGCGCAGGATGCGCACGAAGCGATTCGTCCGACAGATGTCAACCGCACGCCCGAAAGTCTGAAAAATTATCTGGGCGCGGACGAACTGAAACTATATCGGCTGATCTGGCAAAGATTTGTTGCATCGCAGATGATGCCGGCGATCTTTGACCAGACGACGATTGACATCAAAGCGGGACGTTTTACGTTTCGCTCGACCGGTTCAGTGCAGAAATTCGACGGTTTTTTGAAGGTTTACCAAGAAGGACGCGACGAAACTCCGCAAGCAGGCGAAGATGACGACGCGGAATTGAACTTGCCGAAAGTCGAAAAAGGCGAGCATTTAAAATTAAATAAGATCACACCCGAACAGCATTTTACCGAACCGCCGCCGCGCTATTCCGAAGCGACGCTGGTCAAAACGCTCGAAGA
>JANPDZ010000807.1:0-7027 GCA_031431735.1 Acidobacteriota bacterium
GTTGCCGGCATATATTGTGGTATCAATTACGGATTCCACTTGCATCTTGCCATCAAAAATACTCTTCTCCA
This sequence comes from Acidobacteriota bacterium, assembly GCA_031431735.1. Taxonomy (GTDB): domain Bacteria; phylum Acidobacteriota; class Blastocatellia; order Pyrinomonadales; family Pyrinomonadaceae; genus JAFDVJ01. The sequence goes on from JANPDZ010000807.1 coordinate 72, forward strand.
GTGATTTGGCGAAGGTTTTGATAAAAAGTCACACTTTTAATTACACCCGTCCGCCGCCGTTTCGGGCGCATAATCGCCCTTTAATTGAAAAAATCTGACCAGCGCATCGCGTAATTTTGTGTAAGCGTCCGCTGCCGTCTGTCGGTCGGGAGAAAGCGCGTTAAGCAACTGGTCAAAAGATTCGGGAGTTAGATTTTTTCCAGCCGCCATAAAAATTTAAATGTCTGCATAATTATACTTTTAATTTCTTTTTCGGCAACTTTTTGAACTGTCAACTTGTAACAGTTTCCGACATTTTTTATCATCAAAGCCAAATGTCAAAAGAATCTGCATCAAAACCCGCACGCGTCTTTCTAATTGATACAATGTCGCACATTTTCCGCGCCTTTTTTGCGCCGATGGGCGCCCGGCAGGAACCGCTTCGAAACTCGAAAGGGCAAGTTACGCAAGCCGTTTTCGTTTTTACGAATATGCTCCGCAAACTGCTTAATGACGAAAATCCCGACTATATCGCCGCCGTTTTCGATTCGCCCGAAAAAACCTTTCGCCACGACAATTTTGCCGCTTACAAGGCAAATCGCGCCGAAATGCCCGAAGATCTGGCGGCGCAACTTCCCTACATCGTCCGCGTTTGCGAGGCTTTTAATATTCCGATCCTCAGAATGCCGGGGTTTGAAGCCGACGATATTATCGGCACGATGGCGCAAAAAGTTGCCGAAAAAGGAATGCAAGCCGTGATCGTTTCAAACGACAAGGATCTGTGCCAACTCGTGCGCGATCCGTTGATTGTTTGTATGCGGCAAAATTCGCAGAATCTCAAACGCAAGGTCGCCGTTCCGCCAATCGAATATTGCGACGAAGCGTGGGTTGAGAACAAATTCGGTCTGCCGCCGACCAAGATCATTGACCTTTTGGGTTTGATGGGCGACGCGATCGACAATATTCCCGGCGCGCCCGGCATCGGCGAAAAAGGCGCGTTGAAATTGGTTCTGGAATACGGTTCGGCGGAAGCGGCAATGCAAAATGCCGACAAAGTGACGCATAAAACTTATCGCGAATCGCTGCAGAATAATCAGGACATCATTCGCCAATCTTTAGAACTCGCGACGATTCACACGACGATGGATGTCGAACTCGATCTCGACGCGCTCAAACATCGCGAACCGAATCGGCAGCTGGCTTACGCGCTTTTCCGCGAAATGGAATTTTCAACCCTGACCCGTGAATTTGCCGACACGATGCCGCTTTTCGCCGGTTTGGACGAGACGGCAAATGTTGTTAGTGAACGACATTACCACATTATCAAAACGCGCGAAGACCTGGACGCCCTTGTTCGCCGGCTTTGGGAAACCGAACATTGGTCATTTGAAGCGGACGCTTCAAATTCTCCGCCGAAAGCGAGCAGTTTCGACAAACTCGCGCCGCTCGGCGTGGCGATTGCGACCGGCGCGGGCGCGTCTTATTACATTGATCTGGAAAATTTTGCCGAAGGACGAGAGGCGGCAATTGCGCCGCTGCGCGATATTTTGTCGAACGGTTTTCTGGAAAAATGCGTCCACGATTATAAAAACAATCTCGCCGCGTTGCGCAAACTCGATATTACGCCCGAAGCCGTCACCGACGACACTTTGATCGCCGCTTACTTGATTGATTCGACACGGGCGCGGTATGAACTCGAATTTTTGGCGCAGATGAATCTCGGACTGGAAAAGGCGTTCGAGAGTCCCGAAGGTTGGACGGAAAATCAATACCGAACGACGGAACGCGCCGATTTTACGGCTCAGCTTACGCCGATTCTTCGCAAAAAGATTCAGGCAGACGACCTCGAAAAACTATACACGGAGGTTGAGATTCCGATGATTTCGCTGCTTTATAAGATCGAGATGGCGGGAATGAAGGTGGACGTTTACGCGCTCAGAGGTTTTTCGGAGTTTATTTCGACCGAACTCGAAGGTTTGCGCGAGAAGATTTTCGCGATTTCAAACCGCGAATTTAACATCAATTCGCCCAAACAGGTCGGCGAGATTCTTCAGGAATTGAATATCGAAACCGGACGCAAAACCGCGACCGGACAGATCTCGACGAGCAAGGACATTCTCACCGAACTCGCCGTAAATTATGAGATCGCGCAATTTATCATTGATTTTCGCGAACTCGACAAACTCAAATCAACCTACGCCGACACACTGCCGAACCAGATCGCTTCGGACGGGCGCATTCACGGCAAACTCAATCAAACCGTCGCCGCAACCGGAAGATTATCGTCAACGGATCCAAATTTACAAAATATTCCGATTCGCACCGAACTCGGTCAGCATATCCGCCGCGCTTTTATTCCCGAAAAGGGCAAACAGCTGATTTCTGCTGATTATTCACAGCTCGAACTGCGGATTTTGACGCATATTACGCACGACGAAGTGATGCTCGAAGCCTACAAAACCGGCGAAGATATTCACAGCAAAACCGCCAAACTCGTTTTTGGCGCGAAAGACGAAAAAGAGATCAAAGAAAAACGCCGTCTGGCGAAAATCGTTAATTTCGGAATCGCATATGCCGTCGAAGCATTTGGTTTGTCGCAAAGAGTCGGAATTTCGCGCGCTGAAGCCAAAGAAGTCATCGAAAATTATTATCAAACTTACAAAGGCATCAAAAAATTTATGGACGAAACGCCCGAAGTTGCGCGTGAAAAAGGTTTTATCACGTCAATTTTTGGCAGACGGCGATATTTTCCTTCGATCAACGACCGTAATTTCAACATTCGTTCACGCGCCGAACGCGAAGCGATCAATATGCCGATCCAGGGAACAGCAAGCGATATTGTCAAGATTGCGATGCTCAAAGTTGATGAGGCATTGCGGCGCGAGGGATTAAAAACGCTAATGATTATGCAGGTTCACGATGAACTTCTTTTTGAATCGCCAACCGATGAAGTCGAAAAAGCGACCGCCGTCATCAAGCAATCAATGGAATCGGCGGTTGTTTTAGACATTCCGCTGACGGTCGAGATCGGCGCGGGCGCAAATTGGATGAACGTCAAATAAACGTATCCGTTGGTTTTCTTCTTTTCTTTCTAATTTTCAACTCAATACTTAGGGTTTTGCTAATATCAGAGGAATATCATCGGGAAGTCTAGAAACTTCCGGCTCCGGGTGCCATTTGCCGAATCCGCCGTGTTGATTGACGGCGCGAATCCATTCGCGCATTGCTTCGCGTTTTACTTTGTCTTTTTGATCTTCTTCGCCTTTGGTTTCAATGACGAGAATTTCGTCGTTTGAAAGTTTTACTAAAAAGTCGGGTCGGTATTTATGTTCGCCGCCGTTGAAGAAATAGCGAATTTCAAAACTGATATGGTCGTTCTTTACCCAAGCCGAAACGTGCGGACTTCGATCAAGGTGCAATGCAGTTGTGCTTTCCCAACGGCTGTCGCAGACGCAAAAATTGATATGTGATTTGCGCGTATGAACAAACGGTTTGCTTGTGTCCCAAGCCTTCATATCGCCTGTCGAGATAATCGGTTTATTGGTATCAACGACAAGTTCGTAAGATTCGACATTTTCTTGCTGAATGTATGGCGCAAGATGATTGACGATGGTTGCCGCATTGAGCCGGACAAGAACTTTTTTCCTGACTTCATTAACGAACATCGGCGGCGAAATTTGTAATCTTTCGGATTCGATAAAGTTTTCGACTGCCGGAACAAGTTGCGTAAAGAGTGAGTTCAAATCGCCTTTCCAATGTGATTCGATTTGTTTGAAAATATCAAGCGTGGCGCGAAAGATACTGCTTTGCAGACGGACTTGAGAATAAAGTTTTTCCAAGTCGATTTCTGAAAGGCGCGTAACGTCGTGTTTGCCGTCAATGACGGGCGCAAGTTCGGCTATTTCGCGGGTGTCGTAAGCGTTGAGCGTTAATGTTTCGATTTTGTTCAAATCGAGTTTGAGAACGGGTTTGTATTTTTGTTCGATTCGCAAAACATTCGGAAAGCGGATTTCAAACTCTGCCTTTTCCGTTAAAGGCATAATTCGCTGTTTGGGTGCGGAAACCTTAACTTCCGAATCTCTTGGCGATTCGTGCGGCATAAACGCGAACGGAACGCCAAAGATATTGACATATTCAGGCGAGAAAAAGCCGTTTTCATCTAAATCGTAAGAAGTGCGACGAAGTCCGCGACCGACAACTTGCTCACAAAGCAGTTGGCTTGAAAACGCCCTTAATCCCATAATGTGAGTAACGGTTTTTGCGTCCCAACCTTCGGTCAACATCCCAACGGAAATAACGTGCTGAATTTGTTCGCCGAGTTCGCCGACTCTGCCAATCGTGTCAACCGTTTGGCGTAATCTTAAAGCCTGTTCTTTTTTGCTTAGTTTGCGTGTCGGTGCGTCTTCGGTGTCATCGTTTGAGCCGGGCGCTACCGCTTCCGGTTCTGACAAGAAATCGTTTGAGCCGGGCGCTACCGCTTCCGGTTCTGACAGCATTTGATTCTTGTCAGAACCCTGAGCGGTAGCGAGGGGCTGTTCCGCCAATGAGCCGGGCGCTACCGCTTCCGGTTCTGACAAGAAGGTTTCGGCGGATTCTAAAACTTTTGAATCAATATGCAAAGTTTTATCGGCGTTACATAATTCGGGAATTAAGATGTTGTTATGGTCAAAGGCGTATTTGATTCGAGCAGCGGTTTCCGTTTGATTGGCAACGGAAATCATCACGGGCGGAATATTTATTTCCGCTTTGCGCCAAGCCTCAGCCGTTATTCGCCAATCTTCACCGAGCAGAGCATAAGCATTTTCGATCAAAGGCGGCAAACTTTCGGATTCGGACGCGCCTTTTTTATTGAGCGAACTTTTAACAGTTACATCGTTATAGAGATGATAAAACTGCGATTTGTAATCACTTCCAAGTTGCGCGTCATCGCGGATCACGACACGCGGAGTTTTGACCAAGCCGGATTCAATCGCTTCGGTCAAACCGAAATCAGAAACGATCCAACTAAAAAGGTTTTCAGATGTTGAGCTTTTGCCTGTCGGAACAAAAGGTGTCGCGGAAAAATCATAAACAGTTTGGATGCCTCGCGCCTTGTGCAAACGGTCGAGTCCGCCAATCCAAATGGTCGCTTCTTCGGCATCTTTCTTTTCATCGCGGGAAAGTTTTGTTCCTTCGGAAACGCGCCAAGCGTGATGCGCTTCATCATTGATAACGATAAAGTTTTTTGAGTTTGCCAATTCGTCTAAAACTTCGCGTGAATATGCTTCATCTGATTTTGCACCGCGTTTATCAACCGAGCGTTTTTTTGCAAGTTTTTCTTCCGTGTCCCAAGCGAGAGCGTGCCAATTTCGGATAATAACTTTGGCTTGCCGTAATTGCTCACGAAGTCCGAGCGGAACGACATTGAAAACATCATAATAATTTTCATCGCCCGAAGGAATTAAAACGCTCAAACGGCTTCGGACGGTAAGATTCGGCGCAACAAGCAGAAAATCTTTAGCAAAACCTTTCTTGGTCGGATAATTGATTTTATTGAGTGATTGCCAAGCAATGAGCATCGCCATCACGATTGTTTTGCCCGAACCTGTCGCCATCTTTGAGCAAATTCTTTGAAATTCGCTTCCATCGGACGGAATTTCGATGCCGACTTTTTCGGATGCCGGACTTTCCGCAAGCCAAATCAGCGTTTCAATTGCTTCAAGTTGGCAAAAGAAAAATCGGTTTGTGCGTTCTTCTTTGTCGTGCCAATGTTCAAGCAATTGTTTTGTAATTCCCGAAACTCCCGCATAACCTTTTTCGCGCCATTCTTTAACACGATCACGAATCTGATTGACAAGCGGAATCTGCACAAACACGCCCGGATCGTTGATGAGTTTTTTATTTGTCGAAGCAATCGTATAACCTGATGAACGTCTGCCCGTCGCAAGTTCAAAAGCCATCTTAAAATGGTTATATTCCCAATGCTGTTTTGGCTCTTGGTATGGTGAATTTATGATTAAATGGTCAATTCCTGATGCCATAAATGTTGCTGTCAGAACCGGAAGCAGTAGCGACCGGCTTGCTTGCTGTCAGAACCGGGAGCGGTAGCGACCGGCTCAGACTCGCTTGCTGTCAGAACCGGGAGCGGTAGCGACCGGCTCAGACTTTGCTTCCAGTTCAGAAGTTAGCATGTCGCTACCGCTCCGTGTTCTGACATCTATTTAGCATGTCGCTACCGCTCCGTGTTCTGACATCTATTCCTCCGTGGTTTCAGATTCTTCTGAAATCAAATTCGGGCAGTTCATCGCCTTGTCCGTTAATGACGTAATCAATTGCAAGTTCGATGTGCCGTTCGTTCCACAAACGTCGCTTGCTTCCTTTTTCCGCCCACGGCGAATGTTCGTGTCGCCAGCAATCGTTTTGCCGCATTTGTCTGGTTGCATTTGCTTTGAAAGCGGTAAGCGCGTTTTCGGGTTTAGCAGTTCCAATTGAAACTACCGTGTGAACGTGATTGGTTCGGACATTAATTGCCAGCAATGACCAATTACGCAAATCACAAGTTTCGCGGATGGCAAATTCAACCGAGCCTCGTCGTGCCGCATTGAGTTTAACCGGGCTATGTTTCAGAAGCTGCGTTTTATATTGCTGCCATTTTTCATTCGGCGCAATGCGCGGCGCACCATATTGGTTGTGAAAACGGTCAACCGAACCGCGTTCGTCGCCGTGCAGCCAAGTGCCGTAACAACGAAACGTGATTAAATATGCCAACGGAATGTCCGTATCGTTCCACATAATCTGACCTGCGCTCTCTGTCAGAACCGCGAACAGTAGTGAGCGGCTTAGCTCTGACGGTGTTTAGCACGTCGCTACCGCTCAGTGTTCTGACTATACATCAAGTGTCAGAAGCGGCTTAGCTCTGACGGTGTTTAGCACGTCGCTACCGCTCAGTGTTCTGACTATACATCAAGTGTCAGAACAGCGAAACCTTCTAGTGAGCG
>JANPDZ010000808.1:0-11574 GCA_031431735.1 Acidobacteriota bacterium
TCGAAAGAAACTGCTGCGCGTATTGGATAATGGATAATTGGTAATTGATAAATTCGGTTGTCCGTCAAGCATATTTATCAATTATCCATTATTCCAAGGGTTTCAAACGGAATTACGAGAATCGTCAAGTGAATTTAGGCTGCAATTGGCAAAGGCTTTTTTACAAATTTGGATCTACTGAGACTGTTAGTCTGTTTCTCCGGCGCTCCTTTATTATCAACAGGTTAGCCAAGCGAAATTAAAACAGGCTAACAGCCTGTTTTACAATTATTGCCAAATTTTTCCTTAACTTAATGCCATTGTGCTAAACACAGGCTTTATCTGTTTAATTCGACGTTTTCGTAATAAATCCAACCTTCATCATCCTCATACTCGTTTTCTTTGCCGCACAAAGAACTATTGACATAGCTGCAACCGCTATTGTAATCAGTTACTCTGATCCGATACCAAAGTCTGCCGGTTTCACCTATTTTAGCTTCCAAAATTTCAAATTTCGAATTCGCATACATCAACCCTATTCTCGGGTAATTAGGACTCGCATCACTTCGGATAATCACATCTTTGGTTGTGTGTCCGGTTTTTCCGACAAATGAAGCATACGGATTTGATGTACTACTTGAAGAAGGCTGACTGGACGACTTTTTCGGCGAAGGTGACGGCGATTTGCTTGTGGTTGATGACGAATTATTACTGACACTCGAAGATTTATTTGCCGCCATTATAACAATCAGCAAAAAGATGGCAGCAACTATTACTCCGCCGATTAACAAAGGTGTATTTGAACTTGGTTTTTCAACCGGCGAAATTTGCGAATTTTGATTAGATACGCTTGTCTGGTATGGCGCGTTATTGCTAATGGGAATCGGCGGCGGCGGCGGTTTTGTTTGAGTTTGCGCCGCAGCGAAAGGCGGAATATTTCCTGTCTGATTTGGATACGGAGTTATTGGCGGCGGCAAATTCATTGTTTGATTTCCCATTTGATTCGCCGTCTTGAACATTTGTCCGCAACTATTACAAAAAACAGTATCTCTCGGATTTGGTGTGCCGCAGTTCGGACAAATAGAGCCAAGTAAGAGCGTTTTCGGGTCAGAACTTCCCGGACTGACAGTCGCGGACAATTCGTTTATTTGCAAACCGCAATTGCCGCAGTGAACTCTGTCTGATTTGCCCCAATTACCGCAATTCGGGCACGCGGTCGAACCCAGTTTATTACCAAGATTTTGTGTGGTCGCCCCGGTCGAAAGCGGCTCAACCTGGCTTGGCATTCGATTTGTTCCCGTCAAAAAAGTTGATTTTTTGCAAAAGGGACATTCTGCTCGTGAGGTCAGCAAAACAGCTTCGATGTCTTTGCAATCGTGTTGATTAATTTTTGCGGTAAAGCTTTTCTGACAACCCGGACAATTTGGCGCAATGCCTTTTGTCAGATCTATCTTGAAAACTTTGCCTTTCGTGTCTTCTTCCGAATCGTAAGCGACAATTTCACATTCCTGACAGACATAGCGTTGGAGAATTTTTCTTTCGCAATTGATACAATTTTCCGAGGCTTTGCCGCCGGTGCCAAACTGACTTGGCGAAAATATCTGGCAATCGCAGCAATACTCCCAAAATTCGCCACGCGGAAAGTCTTGTGAAAGCGCGTGCTCACGGATCTCGCAAATGATCTCAGGCTTTTCCGTAACTTCAAAAACCGTTTGATGCTGCGGACAGCGAATTTTTATTTGTCGTTTTATTAATTCTGTATCCATAATATTTCACCGACGAAAATGATATTGCTGAGTCAAAAAAAACGATGTAACTTGCCTGCCTTGCGCATTGGTCCAATTTCCTCTGATCGAACCATTCGGAAAAATGCGTCCTTTGTACACGCCCGTTTGCTGATTGCCGTTTGCAAAACTATCCAACGAAAAATTACCGTCATCATCAATTGTTCCAATTAAAATGTCGGTTTTCGCTCTCGTTACTGTTCCCGTTAAACTTCGGCCGTCACACGCCAATATCATCGAAAATATTTGACCGCCGATTTTCCCCTCGTAATGGCTGTTGGCAGAATCAAGTAAAAGCGTGCTTGATTTAACCGGAGCAGTTGAAACGATTGGATTCGGTTTTGCGGAAACGGTTTTCATCAATGGAAAACTGTCGAAACCACTTTTTTTCGGCTGTATTTTTGGAACTGTATATTGCTCTTTCGGCGCAACTATCGGTTTCGCATCAATCGTCAGCCTTTTGCAAAACGGGCAGGTTTCACGGGGCATCAGTATAACGGATTCGATTTCGGCGCAATTATGTTGGTAAATCTTCTCTCCGACAAAAGATTTTTGGCAACCGGGGCAGGACGGCTCGATACCGTTTTGTACTTTGATATTAAAAATTTTGCCTTTCGCGTGTTCGTCCGAATCGAAAGAGATAACTTTGCATTTGCCGCAAACAAAACGGCTGACTCTCTGGCGTTCACAGTTCAGACAAACTTTATTGGATTTGCCACCGACGTCCAGATTTGAACGAGAAAATACCTGACAATCGCAACAATACTCCCAAAATTCGCTATTCGGAAAATCTTTTGAAAGGGTGTGTTCACGGATTTCGCAAATAATTTCCGGCTTTGCCGTAACTTCAAAAACTGTTTGATGTTGTGGACAGCGAATTTTTATTTGCCTTGATTTGACCTCTGTTTCCATCTTACATTCTGATTTCCAATTCGCCCATCACCTCAAGCTGCCAACCGTCGCTAACGCGGCGCACGACCGTCGGTGATTTTATCCAAACGGTTCCGCCCGAGGGATTTTCACAAGCATAAAAGTTTTGATAATAATTCAGATAATCGTTTTTTGTACTGAAACGCCTGATATTCGGCACAACATAGCGTTGTTCGCCGCCCAACGCATTATCTCTGACAAGTAAAAATTCATCGCCTTTGCCCGGATCTTCGATCAAAAATCCCGTTAGCGGATCAACCGTTGCCGAACTCGCATTCGCACCAAATCTATTTTGATAATTTTCGCTCGAAATCGGAAATATAGGCTCTTCTCTCGGCAGTTGCGGCGCAAAATTTACGGGCGGCGGCGCACTATTTTGGGTGCGTTCTGACAATCGCTGTGCCAAATTATTGAAAGATTTCTTTTGCTCGACAATCTGATTGCTCAAAACTTCGACGGATTTCTTTAACTGTCTGTTTTCCTCGCTGTATTGACGGTTTTTTATTTCCAACCCATTCAATCTGCTATCGGTTTCCGCCCGAAATTTTTGCCAACTGCTTCGAAACAACAAAACTAACGTAACTAATCCAGCTAAAACAAGTAAACTTAAAAATCCTATGAGAACTGGAAATAACCATGCTGTCAAACCACCGCTGTTTTGACTTTCTTCCTTGGTTTTTTCAATTTTGATATCTAATTCCTTAAGTTCAGCCCTCGCGGTTGTTAAATTTGCGTTGAGTTCCTTCAAATCATTCTCCGCTTTTTTGGCAATTTCACATTGTTTATAAGTATTTGAGTTTACATCATTTGGGTCTTTACCTGACTTTTTGCTTTGATCTTGCATTGTAGTGCAATCTGCTTTTTCTTTTTTTTCATCAGCCTCTTTCTTTTTAACATCTTTTTCAAGACCTGCGACTTTATCAGCCGCGGTATTTCGTGTTGTTTGCAAATCATCAGGTTTAGGGGTTTCTTTAGTTGAATCAAGCAACGAACAACTGCTTAGTGAAAAAACAACGCAAATAAGTAGGCAACATTTGATTGATATTTGTAAAAGTTTCATTCTTTCAGACCTCGTTTTAGCTGTTATAAAGATTACCGTTGGCTTTTGCCAAATCAGTCAGAAAATCGTTGTGGTCGTCGGCCGGGTAAAGAATTTCCGACAAAAAATAATTAAGTGGCGCGGCACTGTGAAATTCGCTGGCTTTCATCGGGTTCGGGACAACCAGTTTATTGCCGTTGACCTCCGTTCGCCTGATTCCGTCGCCGAGTCCGCCGTTGATCTTCTGCCACGTCGAGGCCGGTAAATTATCTTCTCCGATGTGGCTCGCATTCCCCAAGCCTGTAAAAATCGCCAAATTTTTATCTATCGGCAAATTTAAGTTGTCAGGCTGGTGGAATGCGATCGAGTTTATTTGCCGCATTCTTCCGAAAATATCCTGGAAAGAATCAAAACTCCAACGCTCACACCAACGAATCGTTCGCGGGTCTCCGCCGTCAATCTGAAAATCAGCGACGGTAAAACCGGCAAACGGCTCTGTGTTTTCGAGCGTGTAAATTTCTTCGATGGCTTGCAAAGCCCCAAGCGCGACGCTGTTTTTGGCACGGCTCAGATTTGTTTCATTGAGAAGCTCAACACCGCTCAGATGGACTTTTTCAAGAAATTCGAGTTCGTCTTCGGTCACAACTTCGCGTAAATTCGCTTTCAAAAGCTGCAAAATACCGTTTGCTTCCGTTTGCAAAAGAGTTGACGAGCGTTTCCATTCGGCAAACAGCAATAATCCCCAACCGTTGCCGCCGAGAATTATTTTGATGCCGTTGTGAATCATTATTTTTTGTGATACAGCGGTCGCGACCGCTTGCATCAGCGCATATCCCAAAATATGACTGAAAAACAATTGGGCGCGGTAACGCTGAAACGATCTCGCGCCCATTCCTTGTTTAAGAATGCTTTCTTCACGGGCTTTAAAAACGCTATCGTCTAGTTCGTTTATCTGAACTGAATATAACGCGCCAAGCGGTAATTTTATTTTGATGTTCTCGCCTTTCGGGTCTCTGCCCAAAAGTTGTTTGAGATGATTGCGAAGCTGACCGCTGCCAACCAATTCGGTATCATCGAGCGTCTTTTTCGTGATGTTGAAAAAGCTTTTTCCGGCGACTTTCAAACTGTCGAGAACCAGATATTTATCCTGATGACGAACGGCAATGTCCGCAGTTCCGCCGCCGATGTCCACAAAAACCTCCAAAAGTCCGTTCAAGCCGGTTTGTTTCAACGATTTGGCAATCGCCGTGCTTTCATCCATTCGCAAATACTTGAACTCGGCATCCGATTGACGGTCATCGCCAAAACAATAATGGCGAACCTGTTTGATCGCGTCCTTTGCTTTTTCGTGATAGGTCGAACCGTAATCGTCTGAAAAAGCCAGCGGATATGTAAAAACGTATTTGTTTAATTTTGAGCGTTTGTTAAAAAAAACTTCCGCGTGCGCGTAAAGCAAAATGGTTTGCAAAAACAGCGAACGCCAAGGTGTCCGCAGATCGGCATCCCATTTCAGATTTTCGTGAACGCGCCACTCAGAATCGTAGGTTCCGGCAATCAATCGGCCGCTCATTTGGTCGTGCAGACACGGCACATCAGCTTTAAATAAATGTTCAAGTTGAAGTTTTTCGGGTTCGATATTCGGCAAACTGTCATCAGATTTGCGAGTCAGCAGAATGGTCGGGAAAAACCCTTTTCCGCCGCTCCAATTGCGCGGGACAAATCCGGGTTGTTCAAGTTTCGGCGGTTCACCCCAGAGCGGCAGCGGACTCAATGAAAATTTCAAGGTTTCCGATTGTCCGGCATTGACAGCAAGACAAGTATTGCTGGTTCCGAAATCTACCGCCAAAGTCGCTTTTTGGTCTTTGTCCAAATCAATATTATTTATCTCGGACAAAAACAAAACTCCCCGTTCTTTGTCCGCCGCGTCCGTGAAAAGCATTGCCCGCGGACGATTTGGCGCGTTTGGTTCAACATCGGCTTTTTCATCAAGGAACGAATGCAGAACGCTGATGTATTCTTCTTCTTCAAGCTCGATCATTTGCCCGCGCCGTCCGTTTTCATCAATAAGATGCCAACGTCCGCACGTTTCGCGGTTCCCTGTTCCGTAACCCGCGTAAAATTTCCACTGTTGCGAAAATTGCGGCGGATAAACGGCTAAACTGCTGTTTGGCATATTTGCCTGATGAACCGGTTTTGTATAACAGCGAACTTCGTTTCCGCAAATAAAAAACGTCCACGTCACGCCGCCGTTGGCATCGGGTTCGGATTTGATGTTTTTCAAATCGCGAAAAATATCGGAAAAATGTTTGAGAAAATCACTTTTAACGGGTGCCAGACAGAGTGCTTTATCGCCTTGACGCAAGCTTCCGTCCTGCAGATTCACTTCGTGTTTGATGTTTGTACGCGTGACAAAATCTGTCAGGCTTCCGGAAATCTTGCACCAAAAAGGCGAATGAGATAGAAATAAATCTTTGAGTAAAACAATTTCATCCCTTTCGTCAATATCCAAAGTATGAACTTTGCCCGCGAATCTGACCGAAATTTGACGATCATTGACACGCAAATAATTTGACGGCGCCGGCAATCCCGAAGAAATCGCAGTTTTCATCCACGGCAGTTGGTTATTTAAGTCCAACTCATTCAAAAGATAATAGACATTTCCGCCGTTCTTCTTTTCTTTTCGTAACGGATACGCGCTCAAAAGATTGTTCAAATCAATCTCGCGTTTGCCCGGAATGTCGTGGTCACGCGGATGATTCGGCAAATTTGATAATTCGCCAAAAAATGCGCCAAATTTTTGGTTGCAAAATTCTTCAATGCGGTCTTTTAGCTCTTTACGTGCCAAAATTCTCGTCATTGAGCGCAGATAAAGATGAAATCTCTGACGGTCGTATTCATCTTCGAGAAGCGGCGCACATTTTTCCCACGAAAGGCGATTGTTATTTAGATATGGCTTTAAACTTTCGCTCGCCTCCCACGCATCGCGTCCGCGTGAAGGAAAGAAAACAACCTGCGGATAATATGCGCCAACGACCGTTTGGTGATCGGTCAGCAAAATTCCGATGGTTTGCAAATCCGGTTCGCCACTGACGCGCGGATATGTTCCGTGAAACGCCAGCCAAAGGTCTCTGCCATAGTCGGATTGCAAGGTTTTTTGGTCAAATTCCTTCAAATGAACGATCCCGAAATAATAAAGCAAAAAGAGCGTTGCCCATTCTTCAACCGCTGCATCTTCCTTATTTTCCAATGCTTTGCGAAATGCGTAAGCACTTGCCCAAGCGGTTGGAAATGTTTCAAAGAAACGCGGATTGTATTCGGGGCTGCCAATGTAATCAGTCCGAATTGCGCGAAATCCTGATTTATCCGCAACTCCTGCGCCGCCGCCTAATATTCCTGAGTTTAAAAAATCTTTTGCCATAATCTTTTTGGGTTTCTGGTTTCTCGTTTCTGGTTTCTCGTTTTCGACCGGAAACTAGAAACCAGAAACGAGAAACTATTTAAATTTGAGTCCGCGAATATCCGATTGTTTTAGATAATTCATTAAACCTGCGATGATTTTACCGTTCCGGTCGGTTTTGTCATAAATAGATTTGAACTCCGATTCAGAAATATAATTTTGGTCGAGTGCGACATATAATTGGGAACGAACTTCGCCCGCCGAGCCTTTGGCGATTGACAGGAAATTTACAAATTCTTTATTGCCATCACGCTCAAATCCTTCGGCAATATTTGACATAATCGAAACCGATGCGCGACAAATCTGGTCGCGTAAACCGTAATCCCGGATAAACAAATCGTTTTTAGAAACCCGATAAATCTCTTTCGTAACTTCTCTCGAAATTTTCCACGCTTCCAAATCTTCAAATCGTTTAATTGTAGCCATAATTTTCACCTCTTTTTTTGGTTTCTGGTTTCCGGTTTCCGGTTTCTCGTTAAAAACCAGAAACCGGAAACCGGAAACCAGAAACCAAAAACCAGAAACCAGAAACCAGAAACCAGAAACCGTTTTAATTTCCCAATTGGTTTTGGCAACGCTGAAAAACTTGTTGCCAAACAAACCGAATATACTCGCCCCGTGTAAATTGATCACCGTCAGGACACCAATTCCCATAGTCAAAAGTCGTAAATTTAACTTCGGATTGTCCCAAACTATTTGCGCCTTTGGCTTCGTTTTTTAAGAATCGCTTGCCCATTTTTTCTTGCACTTCATTTACTAAATGAGCGTCAGCCGCCAAAAATTTCCAAACCTGTTGGGATTCTTCATTGCTCCAACCGGTCGGAAACTGTTCGCTGTGCGGTCGCAGCAAGCTCAAAAGCGAATTTGCGACGAGCCTCATTGATTCGTGATAAAGCCCGAGGTCACCTTCTTTTTGCGTCGGGCGCACATCGTAATAAGCACAGAGCCGAAAATCTTTCGCGCTTTCGTGAATTTTGTTCCAGGGCATCTGACGCAAAATCAGATGGTTGGTCAGTGCCGTTGCCAAAAAGACTTTTTCGGCATCTATTTCCGTTTCGCCGATCTTATAGGTCGGAAGATGTTGAAGCCGCATTGTTTCTTGCGGTATGTCGAACCGGGAACTGCCGATCGTGTATGAACTTTGATTGCCTGTGTTGGCTTGCGAGAAGAAATTCAAAGCCGCAAGAGCCGCCACAAAATCTGCCGAATTAAGCGGATTTTTCTGAGTCTTTCCGCCATTGCTCCACGTTTTCAGTTGATTCGGATGCGGTTTCCCGATTAGATAAAGCTCGTCGAAATAATCTGCGCTGTGGTCTTTATAATAATTCAAACCTTGCCGCGCACGCGCTTCCATATCTTCGGGGTCAGCATAAAATCCGAGCAGAATTTGTTTGACAAGTTCGCGTTTTTCTTCGGGCGTCATATCCAAAAAAGCAGGTTCATTGCCGTATCTTTCCAGATAAGCGGAAAAATCAACATCTTCGATTCGTTCGTATTCTTTAAGCGAACCGAACGGCGGCATCGGCGGTTTGACGAAAGGCGCCAGCAATCCGCCGCCGACGCGCCAGCCCCAGCCGGGATTTTCCTTTTTCCGGTTATTGAAAAACTGCGCCATCACGGGAACGCCGCAGGCACCTGTTCCGCCGTGCAAACTCCCGCAAAGAAAGAAATTAGTCGGCGTATTGCTGAATGCCGTCAATCCGGCTTTTCTGCCTGCCGGCGTGCTGTCGTCTTCGAGCGAGCGCGCAAAAATCGACATCACCGCCGAACCGATAAAAGGTTTCTGGTAAAAGCCTCGATTTATTTCAACATCCAAATCTTTTGTTTCGTAAAAAGGTGCGAGCATCGGCGCAAAACTTTTCCGATCGCCGTAACGCGAATCGAGAACACCGCGCAGAGTTTTGATCTCATTATCTTCACCGCCGGTGGTCGGCAAATCGAGCGGGTCAAGGTCGCGAACATTTGTTTCAATGTCCATCGCCCAACGACTACCGGCGACTGAACCGACCATCCCGCCGCTGAGGCTTGCCTGCAATTGTCCATATTCCTGGAGACAAGTTTTCAGATCTTCGACCGCGCCCGAACTACGGTCAGGGTCAACGCGCCAAATTTCCAATTTATCGCCGGCGCTGGTGAAAATATTATTTTCCTGTTTGGTCGGAAAACCGACGGCTAAGAGTCTGACTAAGGCTTCCGCGACTTTTGTGCCGCTTCCGCCAATCGCGATAAAAACGTGCTTCATAAATTTTCCCCTGATTAAATTAATTCACGCCGCCAAGGACTGACAAGGTGTCCGAAAATCATTAATAAAAGATAGATTATCCACGCAAAAAGAGTTCCTTTGAGCAAACCGCCGATTTTTATGAAATTCATGTAATCGGCAGTCAGATACCAGACAAAAAGCAGCGCGAAAAAAACCGGAAATAAGCCGATAAAAAACGAAAGCCAGGTTTTTCCGCGACTCCAGATTTTTTTGTCATGATGCGATGCAGCGGCTTTTCTGAGTGCCTTGTAGCCAAATGATAAGCCGACAAAAAGAATCGCCACGACAACGGCCGTGATGACCCAACTCGTCGCAAGTTCGTCAGCTAAATCCGTATCGGTATCTTCGATGAACCATCGCAAAAAATCTGACTGCAAAAATATTAGTAACATTTTTCTTTTTCCTCGTTTCCTTTAGATAGATTTTGAGTTTGTGTGGTTCAGAGAAACGCTGAGAGGCGTGATTAATCACGGCAAATCACAACTCACGGCGATACTCTGATCTACTTATCTCGAACCGACGCGGATGCAGGCACCGGCGATGATTTCATTTTGCAACAACGCATTCTTCCAAAGATTTCCCAAAGAACCTTCGAGATTGAGGGTTTTATTGGCAACATCTGTTGTTGTATCAAATTGTGTGGACCATTGTGTAACCCACGGCAAAACCGATTTGTCGGTATCGAGTTTTCCGACCAGCCGATACATACGCCAGGCAAGTTTTCCGGCATCTCTTGTCCAACTCGCTTCAAAGGTTAATTCTGCCTGACCTTCTTTGATTTCCTGTTTGACCAATTTCAAATCCGGAAAACGCAGATTTTTTTCTTCTTTGTCGGCATTGATCGGTTCAAGATTCCATTTGACCAAACTCAGCAATTCGTTTTGGTTTCCGCCAAGTTTCGCGTTCTCTGTCCACGGAATTTTTACTTTCAAAAGTACTGGTTTTGCGCCATCTCGTTCTGTTCTGACATCAACTTTTAGACTGATGCGTGGCGGAATTCCCTCTTTTTCCTTTTCTTGCCGCAAATCGATAAAATCCTTTGATAGATTTTGCGTTTCGATCACTGAAACACCGCTGCTGTAACCCGAAGTCAGCGCAAATTCGCGTAAAGCTTCTTCAGATTTGACGATGCCGCCCAATCTTTGCCGCAGAGTTTGGGTCAATTTCGTCAAAGCATTTTTATCGGGCGAAAAAATATACAGATAAAAAGGTCGAAACTTATTTGTGTCTTTGCCGGTCGAAAATGGTACCGCAGATTTGTTGATCTCGGAATAAACATTTCCTTGAAATTCGCCTTTCAAGCCGAGAATTGTTGCGCTCCAGCCATCTTTGAGCAATCTGAAAATTTGCGTGTTGACACAAACTGAATCCGAGCCCTGATCACAAGACGTTTCGTTATTTTGTTTGTTGGAAGATTGCACGCCGTCGGTGACGAGAATATGAAAACGCGGCGGATTTTTGTTTTCTTCGTCTTCTTTGTTTAATGGCTCGTTAAAGACTTTGATCGCACCTGCCAGATTGGTTTCTTTGCCATTGTATGTTCCGCGATTAAGTGCAGCTTGCGAGAGATCAATACTTGAAAACGACGGTACGGAAACATTTGTATCAACGCGACGGACAACTACCGATGATTGCGGACTCAGAGTTGTCACCACGCTTCTTAATTCAAGCAGGGTTTTCGTGAAG
The DNA here is from genome assembly GCA_031431735.1 of Acidobacteriota bacterium. Classification (GTDB taxonomy): domain Bacteria; phylum Acidobacteriota; class Blastocatellia; order Pyrinomonadales; family Pyrinomonadaceae; genus JAFDVJ01. The sequence goes on from JANPDZ010000808.1 coordinate 11,139, forward strand.
ATTGTTTGTCCTTCAGGCGAAACGGCAAAAGCCTTCGCGCCGTCGGGCGAAACATAGCCTGCCATACTTCCGCTCGTATCAAGATAAACAACCAAATGGTCAGTCGCCGGCACATCTGATTTTTGAGCATTGGTTTGAGTTTCGCTGAGTTTACAAACATCCCAGTTTGGCGGATCGCCGCTTCGATCGCCGCAGCTGATTGCTAGTGAACTCAGCGACAATAAAACTAACAGGCAATAAATTCTCAGGATTTTTGGAGAAAGAAAAGAGTGCTGCATAAATTATTTTTTTCTGAAATTAACCAAACTAAGTAACAATGGAAAAATAAACTACCCCAGATGAATTTGTTCTCTGAGTCAGAAGAAGGTTTGGCGGTAGCCAATGGTTTAACTCGACTATTAATTAGCGGGAGTTCAACCATTGGCTACCGCCAAAC
>JANPDZ010000809.1:0-4879 GCA_031431735.1 Acidobacteriota bacterium
AGGACGAGTTTTTGTGTGTCTTCGCTCGGCGTTTTCAGCGGAAAGAAATTTAACCAAACGTTTTGTCAATCCTTTTTTACTTTGCGTCCTTAGCGTCCTTTGCGGTGAAAACTTTTTCGACCTGCGTAACGTGAGTTATAACGATCGTTTAGAGGCGTGTCTTTGACCGCCGGGCAACGCGGTCAAAGACCGCTACTAAACGAGCAAGTTTTTTTAAACTGTTATAAGTTATTTTTTACACGTTCCTTAAATAATCTCGGCTGTGTCCTGATCTGCCGTGTCGTGAATGTTTCCGATGTTCAAAAGTTCCAGTCTGACCTCGCCTTCGGCGGGTTCGGGCAATCCGTCTCCGGTAATTTTTGCCAAAATCACGGTGATGTTATCTTCGCCGCCATTTTCATTGGCTTTTTTGACAAGTTCGGCGCAAGCCATCTCCAATTGACCAAGATTATCCAAAACGATCTTTTGCATCTCGACACCGCTGACTTTGTTTGATAAACCGTCACTGCAAAGCAATAGAATGTCGTCGTGGTTCGGCATTAAACGGGCGGCCACCGGAAAGATTTCACTTTGCGCGCCGAGTGCCTGCAGGATCACATTTTTTAGCGCGTGATGTTCGGCTTCTTCGGCAGAGATCTGATTTGCGTCAATCAATTGTTGAACAAGCGATTGGTCTTTGGTTATTTGATAAATATTTCCATTGCGAACCAGATAAGCCCGGCTGTCACCGACTTGGATCAAATCAACTGCTTCGTTGGTGATGCCAATGCCGGTAAATGTTGCGCCCATTCCTTGATATTGCGGGTCGGAACGTCCTTGTTGATGAATTAAATGATTGGAGTAAAGCGTCGCTTCGTAAAGAGTGCCAATTAATGAATCGCTAAAAGTCTGAGGCGCGATAGTTTTTTCAGGATCATCATCTAAAAACTTCTTGCTGACGGTTTCAACAGCCATCTGACTGGCAACCTCGCCCGCCAACGCGCCGCCCATACCGTCAGAAACGGCTAAAACAATTCCGCTGTCGTCAATTTCAAATCGTTGCGATTCGATAACGAACTCTTCAGGGTCTTGCGAACTCATCCAGGCTTTCGCGCCCGAGATATTTAACAAGAGATAATTGTCTTCGTTGCCCTTGCGGACACGCCCGATATGGGATGTAGCATGTGTTTCAACAATCAACATATTTTTCGAGTAGAGAGTAGAGAGTAGAGAGTAGAGAGTAGAGAGATTTATTCTCCACTCCCGGCTTTCCACTCTTTACTAACTAAGTGCCTGGTCTAAGTCTGCAATGATGTCTTCGACATCTTCAATTCCGACGGAAATTCTTACAAGTCCATCGGTGATTCCTAATTGTTCGCGTTTCTCGATCGGGACAGAAGCGTGTGTCATTGATGCGGGATGTGAAATCAGCGATTCAACGCCGCCCAAACTCTCTCCCAAAATGCAAAGTTTGACGCTTTCCAAAACCTTCTTTGCATTATCAAGCGAACCGGTTTCAAATGCAACCATTCCGCCGAAACCTTTTTGCTGGCGTTTTGCCAATTCGTGCTGCGGATGCGAAACCAAACCCGGATAATAGACTTTCTGAACTTTCGGGTGTTCGGCTAAAAAATTCGCAACCTGACGGCCGTTTTTATCGTGTGCTTCCATCCGCACGGCTAAAGTTTTCGTGCCGCGAAGAACAAGAAAAGAATCAAAAGGCGAAAGAATCGCGCCAACCGAATTTTGGATGAACTGAATCCACTCGGCATCTGTTTCATCGTTCAAAGCAACAAAACCGCCAACCGAATCGGAATGTCCGTTCAAATATTTTGTGGTCGAATGAACGACAATATCAACCCCGAATTCGATCGGACGCTGCAAATACGGCGACATAAACGTATTGTCGCAGACAACGCGCGCACCGTGCTGGTGGGCGATCTCGGAAACTGCCTGCAAATCTGTGACTGACATGACCGGATTGGTCGGCGTTTCGACAAAAACCATTTTCGTGTTCGGCTTGAAGGCTTGTTCGAGGTTTGCTATATCGGTTGTGTCAACCAGATCGAATTCGATGCCGTAATTTGATAAAACTTTATCGAAAAGCCGGAAAGTTCCGCCGTAAGTATTATCGCCCAAAATAACGTGATCACCTGATTTGACAAGTTTCAAAGCCGCGTCGGTCGCCGCCATTCCGGAAGCAAAAGCATAACCAAAACGCGCACCTTCAAGCGCGGCAATATTTTTTTCGAGAGCGGAACGCGTCGGGTTTTGCGTCCGCGCATATTCGTAGCCTTTGTGTTTCCCTAAACCTTCCTGGGCATATGTTGAAGTTTGGTAAATCGGAACGCTGACCGCGCCGGTGGCGATGTCAGGTTCATTTCCTGCGTGAATTGCAATTGTTGAAAAGCCCATAAATGCGCGAAGTCGTCAAGAAATCTGAAAGCCTCTAAATTTTAACTTATTTCTGAGTTTAAGGCTAATAAAACTCTTGTTTTAACGAGAATTTATGGTAACTTATCCAAATAAAAAAATGCAAACTGGGAAAATTTTATATTTTAACGAAGCGCAATTAGAATGAAGCAAATCCACGGGTAATTTTTACGGCGTTTTCATATTCCGAGATTTTCGCTTCGTTTTGCAAAGTCAAACCAATATCGTCCAAGCCGTGAAGCATACAAAATCGGCGAAATTCATCAATTTCAAAACTCGCTTGAAAGCCTTGATTATCAGTAACCGTTTGGTTTTTCAAATCAACCGTTAATTCGTAATTTTCCTGGCTTTGAGATTTTTGAGCCAATTCGGCGACTTTTTCTTCGCTGAGGACAATCGGCAAAAGTCCGTTTTTGAGAGAATTATTGTAAAAAATATCGGCAAAGCTCGGTGCGATAACCGCACAAAAACCATAATCGGTCAAACTCCACGGCGCGTGTTCGCGTGAACTTCCGCAACCGAAATTTGCCCCGGCAATCAAAACAGAAGCTGATTTGTATTTCGGATCATTCAAAACAAAATCGTTTTTTGCGCTGCCGTCTGCGTCAAAACGCCAATCGTAAAAAAGAAATTCGCCATAACCTGTGCGTTCGATTCGTTTCAGAAATTGTTTCGGAATGATCTGGTCGGTATCAATATTCGGCTGATAAAGCGCGACGGTTTTTCCGGTGTGTTTTGTGAATTTTTGCATTTTTTGTTTTGAGTCTCGCCTTTAGGCGGCTGCTTTTCAATTAGAAGAATTGCCGCCTAAAGGCGGGACTCTGAACTAATCTTTAAATTTCCAATCACGGACATCAACAAAATGTCCGGCGATTGCCGCCGCTGCCGCCATCGAAGGTGAAACGAGATGCGTTCTGCCGCCGCGACCTTGCCGACCTTCAAAGTTTCGGTTCGAGGTCGAAGCGCAGCGTTCGCCGTCTTTCAATATGTCTTCGTTCATCGCCAGACACATCGAACAACCCGCGTCGCGCCACTCAAAACCGGCGTCCGTGAAAATCTTTGCCAAACCTTCAACTTCGGCTTGTTTTTTTATTTGCATCGAACCCGGCACGATCATCGCGCCGACCTTCGGACTGACTTTGTAGCCTTTTGCAATTCGTGCGGCTTCGCGCAGATCTTCGATCCGTGAATTTGTGCAGCTGCCGATAAAGGCGCGATTAATTTCAATTTCTTCAATTCTTTGCGACGGCTCTAAATTCATATATTGCAAAGCGCGTTCAAAAGATTTTCGTTCGTTTTCGTCTTTTGCTTGCGACAGTTCGGGAATGCTTTCCGAGATTTTCACACTCATTCCGGGCGAAGTTCCCCAAGTTACAAACGGTTCAAGGTTTTCGGCTTTGATGACGACCGTTTTATCGAATTTCGCGTCAGCGTCGCTTGGCAAACTCTTCCAATATTCAACCGCTTTTGCCCAATTTTCTCCTTTCGGGGCAAAGGGTTTGTCCTTTAAATATTCAAAGGTCGTTTCGTCAGGTGCGATCAGTCCGGCTTTCGCGCCGGCTTCGATGGACATATTGCAAACCGTCATTCTGCCTTCCATCGAAAGCTCTTTGATCGCTTCGCCGGCGTATTCAATAACATAACCCGTCGCGCCGTCCGTGCCGATCTGGTTGATGATGCCCAAAATTACATCTTTTGCCGTCACGCCGAAAGGTAAATCGCCCTCGACTTTGATGAGCATATTCTTCGATTTATTTTGCTGTAAACACTGCGTCGCCAAAACGTGTTCGACTTCGCTCGTGCCGATGCCGAACGCCAATGCGCCGAATGCGCCGTGTGTCGAAGTGTGCGAATCGCCGCAGACGATTGTCTGTCCGGGCTGCGTCAAACCTTGCTCAGGACCGAAAACGTGAATAATTCCTTGTTCGATGCGGTCTAAATCGTAGAGTTTGACACCGAATTCTTTTGTGTTTTTTCGCAGAGCTTCCACTTGTCGGGCGGCGATCTTATCGTTGAAGGGAAGATGTCGGTTGAGGGTCGGAATCGCGTGGTCAAGTGTCGCAAATGTCAGATCCGGACGGCGCACCTTTCTACCCGCCAGCCGCAAACCTTCAAAAGCCTGCGGCGTTGTTACTTCGTGGACAAGATGCAGATCAATATAGATCAGTGCCGGTTTTCCCGGTTCTTGATGGACGATGTGCGCATCCCAAATTTTGTCGTAAAGCGTTTTCATTCTTAAAATTATAAAACAAATTTCAACGCAGAGAACGCGGAGAACGCAGAGTTTCAGTAGATCCAAATTTGTAAAAAAGCCTTTGCCAATCGTAGCCTAAATTCACTTGACGATTCTCGTAATTCCGTTTGAAACCCTTGGAATAATGGATAATTGATAAATATGCTTGACGGACAACCGAATTTATCAATTACCAATTATCCATTATCCAATACGCGCAGCAGTTTCTTTCGA
>JANPDZ010000810.1:0-2060 GCA_031431735.1 Acidobacteriota bacterium
AGCAATCCGCCGGCGATGGTCTTATCTTTGACAAACCGCTGATTGACAAAAAAATACTGAGCGTCTCGCGTCGTCCGTCGTTCACGCGGCGCGGACACAAAACCGGATATTTTGGCGACAAATTCTCTCCGGCCGGAGACAGGCAAAAGACTTTCGATCAAATCTGCACCGAAGATCTGAAAGGCTCGTTCGCGAAGATCTTTGGCCGGTGAAACACGCAAGACTTCCCTGCCATTATTGGTCAGCGTCATTGCAATTTCGGGATGCGCAAGCGCGTAATGCTGAATGATCTGCGTGAGGTGATAATTTTCCGTCGCTTCGGAACGCATAAATTTGCGCCGCGCCGGTGTATTGAAAAATAAATCACGGACGTTCAAAGTCGTGCCCGTATTTCGCGCCGCATCTTTGACATCAATCAGTTTCCCGCCTTCGATCAAAACCCGCGTCGCCGCTGTGTCGCTTTCAATCTTTGTGATGAGTTCAACTTTTGCGACCGACGCGATCGAAGCCAAAGCCTCGCCGCGAAACCCAAGCGTTCGGATCGTACTTAAATCTTCCAGAGTCTTGATTTTTGAGGTCGCGTGGCGTTCAAAAGCAAGGATCGCATCGTCGCGAAACATTCCCTCGCCGTCATCGGAAACCCGCATAAGTCGCCGCCCGCCGAGTTCGATGTCAACCTGAATCCGTGTTGCGCCGGCATCAATCGAGTTTTCAACTAATTCTTTGACGACCGAAGCCGGACGCTCGACAACCTCGCCCGCCGCGATTTGATTTGCAAGATTGTCAGAAAGTATTTTGATTTTGTTCATTGTGTTAAAATTTTAACAGAATAAACGACAATTGTTTATTAGTTAAGCTGGTGAACATAAGTTTTGCGACATTATGCTCTTCGTTTAGAGTCCACGCTTTAGCGTGTTTCCGCCAGCGAAGCGCGGCGGAAATACAAACTAAAGTTTGGACTCTGAACGAAGCAAAATACTTGATTACTTATGTTCACCTGCTTAACTTTCCAAAATATGATGGTTTTAGCAGTATCTTGGATTTATTTGAGATTCAGCCTGTTTTCAACAGGCTTTCCGCGTTTCGCGGCTTTTAGCCACGCTCGTTTACGGCGTGGTTTGAATTTTGAATATGTTAATTGAGCGCGTTTTGGACGTTTTGCTTGTTTAGCGGCTTAAGCCAATCGGAAAAGGACGTTAAAACGCCCTCAAATAACACTGGTGCGAATCTGCTCCACGCCGTAAACGAGCGTGGCTAAAACGTGCGAAGCGCACGCGAAGCCTCGTGAACAAGGCTGAATCTAAAGCATTGTAAATATTATTTTGGAAGGATGTCTAATAAATAATTAACCATCTTACAAATAAATTATGCGGTGCGCCTTGTCGTCGAGATCAATTGCGTCGTAGATCCAATCAATAAAATTAAGCCCGTAGCGATTGAGGAAATAGCTGATGTTGAGCGTTCGCTCCTGAAGATGTTTGTGCGGCAACAAAGCGGCAAACATCGTTTCGAGCTGTCGCTGAATCGTCGCATCTTTGCGAACTTGCGCGTGATGAAATTTATGCCGCATCGTGCCGATATGATAAATGATCTTTTTGCGGCGTTTGGCGAGATTTTCCGCCAATGTCGGCTCGATTTGTGATAAATTTTGGTCGAGCCGATTAAGCTCGATATTGATTTTTTCTTCAGCTTCGGCAAAGATTCGTGCCATATCTGTATTCAAAAACTGTTCGACAATTTTCGGTAAAAGATTTTCCTGTCCGGCAAACAGATCCGTTAGTTTTAGATCGTATTTTTCCAATGTCTTGGCGTGACGCGATTCGACGATCGTAAAACTCTGCCGGTGAAAGATCGGCGTTTGCGGACGATTCAAAATGCGATACACTTCGCCGCTTTGCGCAAAATAAGCAATTTCCGCCGCGCCACCGAAATAGCACGCGGTCGGCAAAATATAATCCTGAACGACCGATCTTAAGACAACGCTCGGGCTAAATCTGGTCGGTTCACTTTCGGCAATTTCGGCAAGTTCCGAAAGTGTAAATTCCCGTGAATTATCCTTT
>JANPDZ010000811.1:0-5326 GCA_031431735.1 Acidobacteriota bacterium
GCCGAAAATCGAATTTTTCAGCTCGAAATATGGGCAAAAACGATATTTGGATTGCCGCGACGGCTTCGGTTTTAGAGGCAACTTTGCTGATCACCGATAATGATTTTAACCATTTGCACGATGAATTTTTGTCGGTTGCTAAAATTGATTTAAATATTTGATGTCAAAAATAGCTTACATATTTCCGGGTCAAGGCTCGCAAGCGGTCGGGATGGGCAAAGATCTGTTCGATAACTTTGCGTGTGCGCGTGAAGTTTTTGAACAAGCCGACGACGCGCTCCGGTTTTCGCTTTCCGAAATGTGTTTCAGCGGCACGGCGGAAGATCTGGCTTTGACGAAAAATACGCAGCCGGCCATTTTGACAACGTCCATTGCCGCTTTTCGGGCGATGGAGGCGGAAGGCTTTCCGATGCCGGATTTTGTCGCCGGACATAGTTTGGGCGAATATTCGGCTTTGGTCGCGGCAGGCGCAATAAGTTTTGCCGATGCGGTGAAGGCTGTCAGAAAGCGCGGCAGTTATATGCAGGAAGCCGTTCCGGTCGGTGTCGGCGCGATGGCGGCGATTTTGGGGTTGCCGCTTGAAACGGTTGAAGTTGCCTGCGAAGACGCACGAGAGGGTGAAGTTTGCAGTCCTGCGAATATCAATTCGCCGGCGCAGATCGTGATTGCGGGAAACGCTGATGCAGTTGACCGAGCAATTGAATTATTGAAAACGCGCGGCGCAAAACGGGCAATTAAATTAAATGTTTCCGCGCCGTTTCACTGCGATTTGATGTTTCCTGCGCAAGAGCGTTTGACCGAAGATCTGGCTAACATCGAATTTACAGATTTAAGATTTCCGATCATTGAAAATGTTTCCGCCGAAGCAAATACAAGCGGCGAACGTGCGCGCGCCGCGTTGACCGAACAGGTTTCTTCGCCGGTTCGGTGGGCGCAATCGGTCGAAACCTTGCTGGCAGAGGATGTTGAAACATTTATTGAGATCGGTGCAGGAAAAGTTTTGTCCGGGTTGGTTCGCCAAATCAATCGTGACGTTCGTTGTTTGAACGTCGAAAATACCGAAAGTTTGAAAGAAGCAATAAATAAATTATAAAAGTTTTGAGTCTCGTCTTTAGGCGGATATTGTATATCATCGAGTATTGCCGCTTAAAGGCGGGACTCAAAACAAAAAAATAGGAGAAATTATGTCAGAAGTTCAAGATAAAATTAAACAGATCATTGTTGACGAATTAGGTGTTGATGAAGCGGAAGTGACCGAAAATGCGCGGTTCATCGAAGATTTAGGCGCAGATTCATTGGATTTGGTCGAACTCGTGATGCGTTTCGAAGAAGAATTCGATATCGAAATTCCCGACGAAGACGCGGAAAAAATTCAAGCCGTCCGCGATGCTTACGCTTACGTTGAACAACACAAGCAAGGTTAAATTCGAGTCAAGAGTCAAGAGTCGAGAGTCAAGAGTCAAATACGCTTCTCTCGACTCTCGACTCTTGACTCTCGACTAATTATATGAAACGTCGTGTAGTAATAACAGGACTTGGATTGGTCACGCCGAACGGCAATGATGTGCCGACGACCTGGGAATCGCTTAAACGCGGTGAAAGCGGTGCTGACCAAATTCAAAAGTTCGACACTGAAAAGTTTGACGTTAAGTTTGCGTGCGAAGTCAAAAATTTTAACGCCGAAGATTATCTCGAAAGAAAAGAAGCGCGGCGGATGGGCGCGTTCACCCATTTTGCGATGGTCGCTGCGGACGAAGCCGTCAAAGACAGCCAGTTGGTCATTGACGATTCAAACGCCGAAATGGTCGGAACCTACATCAGTTCCGGCATTGGAGATTTCTGGGCGATCGAACGCGAACACGAAAAATTGCTCAAATCCGGGCCGGGTCGGGTTTCGCCGTTTTTTATTGTTTCGGCGATCGTTAATCTGGCTTCGGGAAACGTCTCGATCCGGCATGGTGCAAAAGGACCGAATTCGGCGACGGCGACGGCTTGCTCGGCAGGTGCCCACGCGATCGGCGACAGCTTTCGGATAATCGAACGCGGCGATGCCGACGCAATGATTTGCGGCGGTGCCGAAAGTGCAATTACGCCGATGTCGGTTGCCGGATTTGCTTCGATGCGGGCACTTTCGACACGCAATGACGATCCGAAACACGCTTCGCGTCCATTTGACGCAACTCGCGACGGGTTTGTGATTGGTGAAGGGGCCGGAATTTTGATTCTCGAAGAATTGGAATTTGCAAAGAAACGCGGTGCGAAGATCTACGCTGAAATTGTCGGTTATGGAATGTCGGGCGATGCTTTTCACGTCACAATGCCGGATGAAACCGGTAGCGGCGCGATCCGTGTGATGACGAAAGCCATCAAAGACGCGGGCATCACGCCCGAACAGATCGGCTATATCAACGCGCACGGAACTTCAACGCCTTATAACGACAAGTTTGAAACGCTCGCCATCAAAAAGGTGTTTGGCGATCACGCTTACAAACTTGCGGTCAGTTCGACCAAATCAATGACCGGACACGCGCTCGGCGCGGCTGGCGGAATCGAAGCGGTGATTTCGATCAAGTCACTGACGGAAAATCAATTGATGCCGACCATCAATTACGAAAATCCCGACCCGGATTGCGATTTGGATTACATTCCGAACGAGCCGCGCAACGCGGAAGTTGAATATGTCCTTTCAAACAGTTTCGGCTTTGGCGGGACGAATGCGTGTTTGATCTTCAAGCGTTATAATGAGTAACTATGAACACTCAAACGACAATCGAAGCGGAAAATGTCAAGACGATAAAGTTGCGGTCGTTTCAGGATGAAGTTCATTATCCCGAATCGCACGACGACGATATGGGCGAATCTGCTTTACATCACAAATTGCTTTCGGTTTTTTTCTTTTTGTTGGAGGCGCATTTTTCGGCAAATTCCGACATAGCGATAGCCGCAAATATGAATTTGTATTACGAAGAAGGCAATCCATACAAATATTACACGCCCGATTTGATGATTGCTTTCGGCGCGGAAAAGCGCGACCGGCAAGTTTATAAATTGTGGGAAGAAAAAGTCTTTCCGCAAGTTGTGTTTGAAATTGCTTCGGAGAGAACGTGGAAAAACGACATCGGCGAAAAGTCTGAGTTCTACGCGCAGTTTGGAACTGAGGAATATTATCTGCTTGACCCCGAACGCGAATTTTTGCCTCTGCCGTTGATGGCTTATCGCCGTCAAGAAGGCAAACTTCGATATGTCCAACTCGAAAGCAATCGCGTTTTTTCACCTCTTTTGAATCTCGAAATTGTTGATACGGGCGAATCTTTTCGCTTGTTTAATTCCGACACGCAAGAGTTTTTACAAGCTATCATTTGAGGGGCGAGGAGTAGTTTATGAAAACGATAAAATATACATTTTGGCAAGACGGCGAATTTTTTATCGGATTTTTGAATGATTATCCCGATTATGAAACGCAAGGTTATTCAAAAGAAGAACTTTTGGAGAACTTACAAAGTCTGCTGGCAGACATTGTAACAGCAAAAATCTCTTTTATTTAATCTGAAATTTGAAATCTGCAATTTGGAATTAACATGAAAATCATTGTTTTAATGAAACAAGTCGCCAATAAAGACGCGGTTTTACGTGTCGGGGCGGACGAAAAATGGATTGATGAATCAACAATTTCGTATCAAACGAACGAATCGGACGGCTACGCGCTGGAAGAAGCGTTGCGGATGAAGGAATCCAAAGGCGAGGGCGAAGTTATCGTCTGCACGCTTGGGGCACAATCGGCGAAAACCGTGATAAAGGACGCATTGGCGCGTGGTGCTGATCGGGCGATTCACGTTGTCGCGGAGGCGGCGAACAAACTTTCGCCGTATCAAATCGCCAAAGCGATTGCCGATGCGATTCGTGAAGAGAATGCAGATTTGGTTTTTACAGGATTGCAGTCTGATGATGCGAGTTACGGACAAACCGGTGTGATTTTAGCTGAATTATTAAACATTCCGCACGCGACGATTGTGATCGAGGTTGACCGCTCCAGTTTGAGCAATTCACTGCGTGTCAAACGCGAGCTTGAAAGCGGTTGGTATCAATGGTTTGCATATCAATTGCCCGCGCTGTTGACGATTCAATCGGGCATTTCGCAGATTCGTTACGCAGGTTTGAAAGGCATAATGAATGCGAAAAAGAAAGAGATTCGGGAAGTTTCGCCGTCAATCGAAAACTTTGCTTCGGCGCAGAAGATTGAGAAAGTTTATCTGCCTTTGAAATTAAAGCAAACACAAATGCTCGGCGACGGCGATGCTAAACGAGGCGCGGTTGAATTGGTTGAAAAACTGAAAACCGAAGTTCGTGTGCTTTAAGGTTGGATTCCATCAAATCTAAAAATTAATAAGAACACTCGAAATTTCGGGTGTTCTTATTTTTATTGAGACTTAATTTTATTTTTTGTATAAATAGCTTTATACTTTTCTTCATCTTGGTAAGTAACAATGGAAAAATAAACTACCCCAGATGAATTTTGTTCTCTGAGTCAGAACCGTTGGCGGTAGCCAATGGTTGAACTCTCGCTAATTAAAAGTCGAGTTAAACCATTAGCTACCGCCAAACCTTCTTCTGACTCGTTTAACTCTGCGATGGTAAATGGCGTAGCTTATTTTACTTACGTTACTAATCGTTTATTAATTAGAGAGGCGGCGAAAATTTACCTGAAATTTGGTTTTGCGGTTTTATTTCTAAATAAGTTGATTAAAATCAATATCCGCCAATCCTGCTGCTTCAAGTAAGTTAATTTCCAATATTAAACTTACTGAACGTTTGGCAATTTCTGTCGGATGATTCAAATCAAAAGAAACACGCACTATCTGAGGTGCATTATTTTCAGAGGAGGAAAGATGAATCAAAATTCAAACAATAAAACTATCAATTTTAGCCGCCCGAGTTGGCGGATTTCCGATTGCCTTTCAAGAATCTGTTTGCTTGCGTTGATTTTATCAGCGGCAGTCTTGAACATTAAAGCCGTGACAATTTACGATAACGGCACTTTGGCGACCGGCGCGACCTCAAAAAGCGGTGTTGCCGCGCCTGCCGGAAAGCAATGGAGCGAAGCGCAAAATGATTTTGGTGTTCCCCGGACCGACGTTCGCAAACCCGGCCACGATCACCATCCCTGCCTTCGGCTCTGCCACGCCCTATCCCTCGGTCATCAGCGTGTCCGGCGCCCCGGCCAGCGTGCGCAACGTGCGCGTGAGCGTCCTCAAGCTCAACCACACGTTCCCGGCGGACATCGACATGCTCCTCGTCGGTCCGCTCGGCCAGAAGGTCATGCTGCTGT
>JANPDZ010000812.1:0-7631 GCA_031431735.1 Acidobacteriota bacterium
TGCAAAAACCAAAAATTTGATAAGATTTTTTGCATAAACCAAAGATTTTTATGTAATTTTTCTCAGAAATAATCGTTTGTTTGCATTTTCAAAAATTTAATCCCGAACTCGGTCTTTTTTTGAGCGAATCAGGAGTTATCAGTTATCAGCTAAACAGGTGAGCATAAGTAATCCAGTATTTTGCTTCGTTCAGAGTCCAAACGCGGAACGCACTTTGATTGCCCGCCGCGCTTCGCTGGCGGAAACAAAGCTTGTGCGTGGACTCTGAGCGAAGAGCAAAATGTCGCAAAACTTATGTTCACCTGCTTATCAGTTATTCCGAAAGTAAAATTAATTAAATGAGTAGTTCTGAAGCTAAAAACGTAATTTTCGCATCAATCCGTCAAAATTTGGCGGCGAGTTTGCCGTTTGACGCAATTCATCAATCGCATCACGGGCATCTTGATTCAAGTTTTACGGCTTCAATTTCGCCCGATTTTTCAACGGGAATTCTGATTGAAAATTTTCGCAAAAATCTTGAATCGGTCGGCGGAAATTGTTCGATTGTTGATGGCGAATCAGAAGCAGCAGAAGTTTTGCTGTCAATTATAAAACAGTCCGATGCTCAAAAAATTGCAATTTCAGATTCGACTTTGGTGAAGAAAATTGTCGGATTTTTGAAAACGGACGCTGAATTTATTGAAAATGCTTCCGCCGCTGTCTTGTTTGAAAGCGATTTGGGAATTACGGGCGCACAATGGGCGATTGCCGAAACAGGAACGCTCGTTTTAGAATCAGACAGCGAACGTCATCGCCTGACATCGCTCGTTCCGCCGATTCACGTTTGCATTTTGGAAGCGAAAAAAATTCGTCAGACTTTGGGCGAGATTTTAGATATTTTGCAAAAAGATTTGAGCTGCACGATAACTTTTATCACGGGCGCGTCGCGCACTTCCGATATTGAATTGACGCTGGCAATCGGCGTTCACGGTCCGGGCGAATTACACGTTATTTTGATTGATGAATAGGAAAAATTATCCACAGATAAACACAGATTGAAGAAAAACTTATCTGTGAAAATCATAAAAATAGGAATTACGCAGTTGATAAAAAATGATTGAAAATAAAAAAGAAACGTAGAACGCGCCTGTTAGTTCGGTTCTACCTGCTGCTTGAAACCTTTTGCAACGGTTTTAAACAGACTAACAGTCTGTTCTACGTTTGATTAAGAATTTTCAACTGCGTAACTTCTAAAAAAATCTGTGTTTATTCTGTGGTAAAAAAATAAATGGATATACTCTTAAAAGCCGAAAATGTTACGAAGTCATATGCGGGCGTTCACGCTTTGCGTTCGGCGTCGTTTGAACTTCGCGCCGGGGAAATTCACGCCCTTGTCGGCGAAAACGGCGCGGGGAAATCAACGTTTATCAAAATAATTACGGGTGCTGTTTCGTTTGACAGCGGCGCGATTGAAATTGGCGGCACGCGCATTACGGAAAATTCACCGAGCTTTGCGAAATCGCTCGGCGTTGCCGCGATTTATCAGCAACCCGCGCTTTTTCCCGAATTAACGGTCGCGGAAAATATCGCCATCGGACAGGAAAAATCGGGACTTTTCGGAATTGTAAATTGGAAGAAAAGAAGACAAATCGCCGAAGATTTGCTTGGAAGAGTCGGCGCGAAAATCAATCCTGAAACTTATGCGGGCGAGCTTTCGATGCCGCAGCAACAGCTCGTCGAAATCGCCCGCGCACTCGGCGCAGACGCGAAAATCTTGATTTTGGACGAACCGACGGCTTCGCTTTCGGAAGAAGATACAAACAATCTTTTCCAAGTGATTCGTGAACTTCGCGCCGAGGGTGTCGGGATGATCTATATTTCGCACCGGCTCGAAGAATTGCCGGAAATCGCCGACCGCGTAACGGTTTTACGCGACGGCGAAACGATTGAAACCCGCAAGATGTCAAAGGTCAGCCGACAGGAATTGATTCGCCTGATGGTCGGGCGCGAAATTTCAGCGGTTTTTCCGAAAAAGAATGTTGAAATTGGCGAAGTTATTTTTGAACTGAAAAATTTAAGTTCGCGTTCAGCCGGAATACGAAACATCAATTTGTCCGTCAAAGCAGGTGAAATCGTTGGTGTTGCCGGGCTTGTCGGTGCTGGCAGAACAGAGCTTGCAAAAACGATTTTCGGTTTGGAAACCGTTGACGACGGAGAGATTCTGGTGCGCGGAAAATCAATCCGCATCGGTCATCCGAGCGAAGCGGTCGAATTCGGCATCGCTTATTTGCCCGAAGACCGCCGCAAACATGGCGTAATTTTGGAATTCCCAATCAGCTCGAATATCACGCTTGCCTCGCTGAAAATTTTGAGCGGGTTTGGCGGAATGAATTTTCGGCGCGAAAAAGAGGTTGCCGCCGAATATACCGAGCGTTTAGGCGTGAAAACGCAGTCAATTCATAATTCGGTGGCGACGCTTTCGGGCGGCAATCAGCAGAAAGTCGCGCTCAGCCGTTGGCTGATGACAAAGCCTTCGGTGCTGATTCTCGACGAACCGACGCAAGGGATTGATGTTGGCGCAAAGTCGGAAATTCACGCGTTGATGAGCGAACTCGCAGCGCAAGGCGTGGCGATTTTGATGATTTCGTCGGAATTGCCCGAAATTTTGGGAATGTCAGATCGCATCGCCGTGATGTGTGACGGCACGATCGTCAAAATTCTCGACCGCGCAGAAGCAACGCAGGACGCAATTTTGTCCATTGCTTTGGGAATGTCAGAACCACCTGCGGTAGCGGGTGGTTGAACATATTCATTTGAAACGTAAATTCTCAAAATGAGGCTTAAACCACCCGCTACCGCAGGTGGTTCTGACAAGATGAACCGTTACAAACGTGAAATCTCGGCGTTAATCGCCTATCTCGTTCTGCTATTGGCGGTCGGTATTCTCGCGCCGTCGTTTTTCAGCGGCGGAAATTTACGCGATTTGATTATCAATAACGCGCCGATTTTGCTGATTGCGATTGGCATGACGCTCGTCATTCTGGTCGGTGAGATTGATATTTCGGTCGGTTCGCAATTCGCGGTTTGTAGTATCGCCGCCGGATTTCTGGCGAAAACCGGAATGCCGATGCCGGTTTTGTTCGTTTGCCTTTTATTGCTTGGCGCGGCGATGGGCGCGATCAACGGTTTGCTCGTCGGCTGGCTTCGACTGCCTTCGATTATCGTCACACTGGCAATGCTCGTCGCGTGGCGCGATCTTCTGCGTTGGACAACCGAAGGCGCGTGGGTGCAGAATCTGCCCGATAATTTTCAATGGTTCGGACTCGGGCAAACTTCGGGCGAAATTTTAATTGTGGCGATAACGCTGGTTGTTTTTGTTTTTTCAGCGTGGATTTTGAAAAACTTGAATGTCGGACGCGCCGTTTACGCGGTCGGTTCGGATGCGGAAGCGGCACGGCTCGCGGGAATCAAATCGCCGAATATTGTTTTCGGAGTTTTTGCAGTAATGGGCGCACTCGTCGGCATCGCCGCATTGCTCAACGCCGTGCGGTTTTCGGCAATTCCGGGAAATGCGGGAATCGGTTTTGAATTGAAAGCGGTCGCGGCGGTCGTCGTTGGCGGAACGGCAATCACGGGCGGACGCGGAACTGTTCTCGGAACTTTAATAGGTGTCGCTCTTTTGGGGACAATCGGCACGGCTTTGACTTTTCTAGGCATCAATCCCTTTTGGGAAAAAGCGATTCAGGGCGCGATTATTTTGGCGGCTTTAGTGAGCGATGTTGTGCTTGGGCGACTAGAAGCGGCACGAAAATAGAAAGAATTTTTGCCCGCGAAATACGCGAAAAGGCGCGAAATTTAAATCCTTAAAATAAATATTTTAGCGTGTTTCGCGTATTTCGCGGACAATAAAAAACAAATAATAAATTTAATGCAGGAAGTGATTCGACAAACAAAATTAATAACCGAACAGCCCTGGCGGGCGCGGTTTTTTCCGAATAACGAATGGGTTTTGCTTGTCGTGCTGGTTGTCGAATGTTTGATTTTCAGCGTCACGGGAAATAATTTTCTAACCGCCGGAAATGCGTTTGAGATCACGCGTCTGAGCGTCGAAATCGGACTTCTTGCGCTTGTTATGACACCGATCATTATTACGGGCGGGATTGATTTGTCGGTCGGTTCGATGATGGGTTTGTCGGCGGTGGTGATGGGCGCATTGTGGCGCGACGCGGGTTTGCCGATGCCGCTCGCAATTTTGCTGGCACTCATGGTCGGTTTGCTCGGCGGCGCGTTGAATGCGGCGATCATTACTAAACTCAAGTTTCCGCCGCTCATTGTCACGCTTGGAACTTTTTCGCTTTTTCGCGGAATGGCGGAAGGTCTGACGCGCGGCATCGAAAATTATTCGGGTTTTTCGCCGTCATTTTTGTTTCTCGGACAAGGTTATGTCGGTGGCGTGATTCCGACGCAACTTTTTATTTTAGTCGCGGCAATCGCGCTTCTTTGGTGGTGGCTTCACCGGACGGCTTTCGGGCGTTCGTTTTACGCCATCGGATTTTCGCAGGAAGGCTCACGTTATGCCGGAATCAAGGTCAGACGGCGTTTGAATTTTGTTTATGTTCTGTCGGGGCTGGCGGCGAGTCTCGCGGCAATAATTTACGTCGCCCATCTCGGACAGGCAAAATCCGACGCGGGAACAGGTTACGAATTGATGGCGATAACCGCCGTTGTTTTGGGCGGCGCGTCAATTTTCGGCGGACGCGGAACGGTTTTGGGAACGGTTTTAGGACTTTTCGCGATCGTAATTTTGCAAAACGGTCTGCGGCTCAGTGGTCAACCTGCCGAACTTGCAGGAATTTTAACGGGCGTTTTGCTGGTCGTGACGATTTTGATTGACCGGCTTTCGCGCCGCAGCGAAGCAAAACCGCAAACACAAAAGGTTTTAGAGGAGGAATTTGAAGTGAAAAATTTTCAGGTTGGATTTATTTGCGGGGCAATTTTGCTGACGGGATTGATTATTGCGGGAAGCAATTGGATGCTCGTGCGTTCGCTTAAAACGGATGCCGGCGGTGGCGGTGCGAGTTCGGCGCAGAATCAGGCGGCGAACGCTCCGGCAAACAAGAAAAAAGCGGTCATCGCAATGATGCCGAAAGCAAAAGGCGACCCGTATTTTATCAGTTGCAAAAAAGGCGCGGAAGAAGCGGCGAAAGAACTCGGCGCGGAACTTCTCTGGGACGGTCCGACGGATTTAGACCCGGCGAAGCAAAACGAAGTTGTTGAGGCGTGGATTACACGCGGCGTTGATGTCATCGCCGTCAGCGTCGAAAACAAAGAGGGAATTTCGACCGTTTTGCGAAAGGCGCGGGAGAAGGGAATTAAAGTTATTACGTGGGACGCAGATGCGGAAAAAGATGCGCGTGATTTTCTGATAAATCAGGCGACACCGCAGGGCATCGGCGAAACTCTGACGGACGAAGCGGCGCGGATTATGGGTGGCAAAGGCGAATTTGCGATCGTCACGGCTTCTTTGAGCGCGGCGAATCAGAACGAATGGATCAAATATATCGAAGCGCGTTTGAAGGAAAAATATCCCGAAATAAAGCTCGTCGGCATCAAACCGAGCGACGGCGACCGCGACCGCGCTTTTAGCGAAACGCAAAATATTTTGAAGGTTTATCCGAACGTCAAATTAGTGATGGGAATTGCCGCGCCCGCCGTGCCGGGAATTGCCGAAGCAGTCAAACAATCGGGCAGAAAAGATGTCAAAGTAACCGGACTCAGCTTGCCGAATATGTGCAAACCATATATCAAGGAAGGCATCATTGACAGCATTGTTTTGTGGAACACGGTTGATTTGGGATATCTGACGGTTTACGCGTCAAACTCGCTGGCAAACGGATCTTTCAAAAACGGCGATACGAAAATAACTGCCGGACGCTTGAAGGAAATCGAGGTTGTTGATGGCGAAGTGCGGCTCGGCAAACCGTTTATTTTTAACAAGGATAATGTTGATAACTTTGATTTTTAGGACTTTGTGAAAAGAAATTTGCCCGCGAATAAACGCGAATTAGCGCGAAAAGAAAAAAAAGATTTATTCGCGTCTTTTCGCGTTTATTCGCGGGCAAAAAAAATAAATTGATATAGATTCAGTAGATCCAAATTTGGAAAGACGGGTTACTTTCGACCGTAAAAAATGGACATTGAAAACAATTGAAACCGCAAATACTCGCCAATTATCGGAGGCAAAATCTAAAATTCGGAAGGAGTCCAAGATTGGGATTGATTTATAATCCGACATCCGACATCCGACATCCGACATT
This sequence comes from Acidobacteriota bacterium, assembly GCA_031431735.1. Lineage (GTDB taxonomy): Bacteria > Acidobacteriota > Blastocatellia > Pyrinomonadales > Pyrinomonadaceae > JAFDVJ01. The sequence goes on from JANPDZ010000812.1 coordinate 6,297, forward strand.
TGGATCTACTGAGATTGGTTTACCTCGATTTTGATTTTTGAAATTAATTAACTTATTGTGTTTAAGATATGAGAATAAAAGACATCGCCCGCGAAGCCGGAGTTTCGACCGCAACGGTTTCACACGTCATCAATAAAACGAAATACGTGACGGATGAAACACGCGAAAAGGTCCAACTGGCGATAAAAAAATTCGATTATCATCCGAACGCTCACGCGCAAATGCTTGCATTGGGCAAAAGCAATATTATCGGACTACTTGTTTCCGACATCTCGAACCCGTTTTTCCCTGAAATTATCAAAAGCGTCGAAGCCGGAGTCATTGAAGCCGGTTACGATTTGATTTTGCTCAACACAAATTATAACGCGCAACGCGCCGTCGAATATGTTCACCGTCTGATTCAGATGAAAGTTGCGGGAATTCTTTTGATGACCGCCGAATTTGACGAGGCTTTGATTGATGTTGCCAAACGCAAAAAAACGAGTATCGTCTTTCACGACCTCGGCATTGTCGGAGAAAAAATGAGCAAAGTCATTTTGGATTATGCGGTCGGAATTGACGAAGCCGTGCAGCATCTGGTTTCGCTCGGACATAAAAATATTGCCCATATCGCCGGTTCTCACGAACTTTATTCCGGTAATGCCCGGCGACAGGCGGTTATTGACTCAATGAAACGCCATCTTCCAAACGCTCCAAAACCAAAAATTTACGAAGGCGATTTTCGATTAGAAGGCGGACGGCTTGCCGCTAGCGAAATTTTAGCGGAGAAAACCTTGCCGACCGCCATCATTGTTGCCAATGATTTGATGGCACTCGGCGCAATGCAGGAATTCAAAGCCGCCGGTTTGCAAGTTCCGCAAGATATTTCCATTATCGGATTTGACGACATCGCATTTGCCGCGCTTTCCGAACCGGCGTTGACAACGGTTTGTTCGCCGCGTGTCGAAATCGGTCGCCGCGCCGTCGAAGCCCTGTTGATGACCGTTGACCGACCGCACCAACAAGGCATCGAAGTTCGCATTCCGACCTACCTCATCAAAAGAAATTCGACCGCGCCGCCAAGGAAAGCTGATAAAAAGAGAATTTAAGTCAGCTACTTTTTTTGTAAATTTTGGTAAGTTTCAACAATCGGATACTGTTGGCGAATTCAAAAGCGGTGATTTATCAATCTCAAAATGATTACTGAGCGGCATAGTTTTTGCTTACTTGAAATTTATTAGTGTTTGTAAGAAGTTTGCCCGCGAAGGCGAAAGACACGAAAAAGAAAATTAAATTCAATAAATATCGCTTTATTTTAGCGTCTTTTCGCATTCGCGGGCAAACTTCTTCTTTTCT
>JANPDZ010000813.1:0-4131 GCA_031431735.1 Acidobacteriota bacterium
GTTTAGTATGGTTGAGTCGGCGGTTGTAGTCGGCGCGTTTTGTCAAAGAGCGTTTGAAAGGCTTGAGCCTATTGCGGGGAAACTCGCACGATGGGTTCTGAGGGGGCGGAGTGGCAGCAATGTCACTCTGCTACCCGACAACTAAGAAAGAAGTTTTTTGCTTTACCGATTGGCTTAATGAAGGAAGTCGAAGAGTTACGAACTCCTTCCGGCAAAATCGCATTTGTTTTGCAATGCGGTTATTTCCGTGTTTCAAACCGCTTTTTTGGAAACCAATTTTATCAAGCAGATATTTTTTTTGTCGCCAATCGTTTGGCTTTGCCAGTGCCGATTTCTTTGGAAACTCCGAAACAAACTCTTGCCCGTCATCGCCAAATCATTAGCGAGTTCTTCGGTTTTCGCCGTTTAATGAAAGAAGATAAAGAGCAATTAGCGGCTGAACTTGCCGTGGTGGTTAAACAGTTTTATCGTCCGTCTGAAGTCTTTCGGCGGATTATTAAAAACTTGGAAAATCGTAAATTTATTTTGCCAAGTTACGATTTCTTGTCAACCATTATTTCTCGTGAAATTTATTGGCGCAAATTAACTTTGAGTCAAATTATCAAAGAATCACTTTCGGTTGAACAAAGACAGCTTTTAGATTCGCTGCTGGAAAAAGAAGAAATAATTGAAGCAGAAATAATTTCGGAAATTGAATCAGAAACCACAGAAACAAATTTTCGAGCCAAATTAACCTTGTTGAAAAATCCGTCACAATCACTGAAAGCAACGGATATTAAATTAAATCTCAATGATTGGAGTGTTCTGCAATCAATTTATGATCAGGTTTCTGATGTCATCACCAAACTTGATTTAAGCTCCGAAACTCTGCGTTATTATGCCAATGCAGTTTTGAAGTCTGAGTTATTTCAGATTTCCCGACAAAAAGATGAAACCCGATATTTGCATCTGCTCTGCTTTATTGCCTCGCAAACCTTTGTTTATCAAGATGTTGTAGTTGATTCATTTCGTGAATTCAAGTAGTAAGTGCAACTTTAGATAAAATAATTGAAGAGTAAGATGGAAGTAAATTTTCTCTTCAATTTGCATCAAAAAGTTGTTATGAAATTATATAAACATCTTACTCGTGAACAACGATACCAAATTTCTGCTTTCAAAAAAAGTGGATGGACTAATTCTGCCATTGGTGATGAACTTAGAATTCATAAATCAAACATCGGTCGAGAATCATTCAAAACGTGGTTATCGTCCAAACTATGCTGATAAATTGGCAGTTGAGAGGCGAAAAGGAAAAGTTGAGGTTAAAATTACCGATCAAACTTGGCGGGAAATTGAGGCTGATCTAGTCGAACAGGAATGGTCGCCCGAACAAATTAGTGGGAGACGAGAGTTGGCTGCCAAGCAAAAAGTCAGTCCTGAATGGATTTATCAACGGATTTACAAAGATAAAAGGAAAGGTGGAGAACTTTATCTGCATCTGAGAAGCCAAAAAAAGTGGAAAAAACGATATGGCACAAATTCCAAAAGAGGTGGATTGGTCAATCAAGTGAGTATTGAAAAACGTTCGCCAATCGTCGAACACAAAACACGAATCGGAGATTGGGAATTAGATACGATAATTGGGAAAGGGCATTAAGGAGCAATTGTCACGATAGTGGACAGAAAATCAAATGGAATATTTTCCCCGTTCGTGGGGTATTAACCAAAATAAAGGTTAAAAGGATAGGGTGAAAAAAATTGGTGTAAAGTTTTTATTATCAGACGCTTGCTGAAAGCGACATCAGACTCAGAACTACATATTTTGGATATAACCTCAGACTCAGAACTACATATTTTGAGAAATCTCTCCAAAGTTTTCTAAGCTAAGATGTGCCTGATTACAGATTTGAAGAGATTCCTTGATTTGGTCAAGGCTGTAACTATGACCATTCTTGTTTAATTCTTGTTGAAGTTGATACAGCGTGAAAGAAACGCCCGCTAATTCGTCCAAAAACATTCCTTGCCCTTCAACGGCAAGTTTCCTTAAGGCATCTTCTACAAGTTCCTCTCGCTTGGATGGGTAATAATAACGATCTACGCCGTCTTTATCTTCAACACCTGCGGGGCTAATTTTTACCTTATAAGATTGTCCTTTGCACTCGAAATTACGTTCTAGGGAATCGAGAAACTTGCCATTTATGCGCTCAACTTTTCCCCAATGATACTTCGGAATAAAATCATAAAATTGAGTCCACTCCGAAAACCTAAAACAAGGTAAAACAGTTCATACATCAAGAGTTTAGTGGAGTTTAAGAGAGGAATCAAGTAAAATAGAGACTTCACTTAAGAGCACACAATATGTTTAAGAAAAGTAAAGAACCGCAATTAAATCTGTTCAGTTCACCGACTACTTTATTTTCACAGAGGAACTTGAAAATATATGAGAACAAGGATGCTTGGCACAACAAGTTTCGGGAACAAGTCACCAACCGGATTGATGAAAATCTCTTTAAGCCTTTATATTGTAGCAATAATGGAACACCGAATGCTTCGCTGAAGGTCTTAGTAGCGATGATGGTTCTCAAAGAAGCGGAGGGTTTGAGCGATGAAAAACTGTATGAGAATAGTCGGTTTAATCTGTTGACGCGAAGTGCGATCGGGCTTTTTAATGCCGATGATGCGTTGCCGAGTGAATCGACCTATTAAATGTGCGCGGAAACGGATTGCGGAGTATGCCAAAGAGGGCAACGAAAATCTGTTAGAGATGGTCTTTCAGCAAGTGACGGGAGAGCAATGTTTGGAATTTGAAGTGAGTGGGAAGCGAATTCGGATGGACAGCAAGTTATTGGGGAGCAATATCGCGTGGCTCTCGCGGTATGAATTGGTTCACGAAACGATGCGAAAGTTTTATCGGGAAGTCAAAGAAGGCGGGAAAATCGGTGAAACAACGGCGAATAAATTAGAAGAACTGCTGAATTTGGAAGGCAACAAAATCGTCTATCGTTCGACAACTGAAGAAGTTAAGACGAAGCTGCAAGAACTCGGAGAATTAATTTACGAAATATTGCCGATGTTTTCAAGTCTGGAAAGTGAGAGTTATGGACTGTTAAAACGAGTCTTTGAAGAGCAGTATGAGGTGGAAAAGGGCGAGGTGAGGGCGCGAGAAAAAGAGAAGATCAGTGCGAAATCGGTGCAATCGCCGCACGATCCGGATTCGACCTATCGGAACAAAGGCGGGGATAAGTATAAAGGATACAGCATCAACGTGACGGAAAGTTGCGACGATGAGGGGTTAAATCTGATCGGACATGTCGAGGTCAGAAAGGCGAGTGCGGCAGACGTTGCCAAAGTGGAAGAAGTATTCACGGAACAAGTGGAAGCGGCACACGCGGACGGAGCGTATCACAGTCCGGAAAATCAGAAGTTTTGCGAAGAAAAAAAGATCGAATTGCACCTTCACGCGATACAAGGCGGGAAAGGACGATACGAACTTGAAATGACGGACGGGAAACTGAAAGTGCACGACACAGAAACAGACCAAGAGGTGGAAACAAAAGAGATAATAACCAAGAAAGGAGAGATAAAGTGGCCCATCAGAACGGAAAAAGGGTTGAGATATTTCACAAAACAAGACGTTGAGAATAGCGAATTGAGAAAAAAGATAGCGGAAACACCAATCGAGATATTACAGAAAAGAAACAACGTCGAAGCGACAATCTTCCAGTTAGGCTACCATTATCCAAACGCCAAAAGTCGCTATCGAGGAGAAATCAAGCATCAAATGTGGGCAAACGTGAGATGTTTATGGGTGAACTTCGTAAGAATCCTGAAATTCGTGACCAAAGGAAGCCTCAAAGCAACAAAATATGCAAATAATGCACTAATTGTGAGTTTGCTAAGGCTCATTTACGAGTATCAGAGATTTTTGGAGATCGTCTGCCAAACCAAATATGCAAAAGTACCGAAAACTCAATTTTCAATGAGATGAAAAAAATGAGCTTTCGGAGGGGACTCAAGAAATAAAGTTTTTGTTTTGTCTTTTTTCGTTTTTTTCGCGTGTTTCGTAGGCAAATAATTCGGTATAATCAACTGAAATTATGCGATTTGTGTTCTCACGAAGATTTTACATACTGCTCGCGCTCGGGCTTATTC
>JANPDZ010000814.1:0-3347 GCA_031431735.1 Acidobacteriota bacterium
CGGGACTCAGAACTTTATTTATTTGTTTGCGGTTTTTCTGCTTTGTTTGATGTTACTTTGTTTGTTTCCGTATTTGCCGCTTTATTGGCGACTTCTTTGATTTCGGGTTTTGTATAATCTTCGACGATAAAACGCTTTTGCAAAGCGTCCAGATTTTCGGGCGAAAACCCGAATCCTGAGCCGGCGATATAAGCCTTGCCTTCGTCGGTCGAAGTCCAGCGATTGGTTTCGAGCGGTGTATTATCGCGCAGATATTTTTTGTCGTCTTTGTCAAACACGCCGCCGTCCTTGCGCCGAAAAGCGTAGATATAATCAAATTTCGCCGTTTGCATATCGCGCAAATCTTGTTCAAACGAAGTTTTGCGCGATTCAACCGTTGACATCGGAGTCGGCGGCGGCGCGGCATCCTTCAAAATTGTCTGATTCGGCTGACAACCAAAATTCAACAATGCAAAGAGTGAAATTACAACAGCTATCGTCGGCTGAAATAAATCACGCAATTTCGCCGTGTCGCTAAGTCGCCGTGTCGCCGTGTCGCAATTACTTCTCTTCAATTTCTTCATCATTTACAGCCTGATTCGCGTTTTTCGCGTCGTTTTTCTCCATCTCGTCAAGAATTTTTTCTTCTTCGGGCGTCGGCGGCGCTTGTTCTATCGCCTCGTTCGGTTTATCGCCTTTGGTATCGCGGATCTTCAGATAACGGGCTTCGTCGTCTTCATAAATCGTTTCCGCCCAACCGCTATCGAGCAGTTTGGCAACCATATCTTCGATTTCTTGGGAGTCGGTCATCACAGAGCGAGCCCCGAATTTTTCGCGGATGACGATGCCTGCGTCTTCCGTTTTGCCCGAAGTTATATCGCCGATCATTTTGTATAGATCGGGATTTTTCGAATAAAGATAGTTCGGATCGAGACCGTAAACGTAGGAATGTTTGCGGTCATAGTAAAAAAGTTTTGGAAAATCGTCCCAGTTGCAATTAAAGATCCGTTCGCCTTCGGGAATATTTGTTTTTGCCCAATCGGTCGCACGACGATATTTATCATTCGCCTCGTTGGTTCTGATGTCGGTCAAAAGCCCGATTTGTTTAATGCTCGCCAGCCAGCGCAGACCGACGGTGTTTTGAAACCTTTCGTTTTCGCTGAAATCTATGCCGATGAAATTGTAAAACATCACAAACGACAGCACGATACCGAGTGTCCACGCCCCGGCGAGCTTGGCGGTTTCAATCCAGGATTGTTTGGCGGGCGGTTTGTCGGCATCCAGGTATGGCTCGATCTCGCGTTTGAAGTCTTCGGGAAGTTGCGCGACATTCGGGATCAGAAATTCCTTCCAGCTAAACGCGGCAAACAGAATTGCAAACGGCGGAAAATATTCGGCAAAGCGTTTTGAGCGAAACTGCGACATCAACAGAATTGTCACAAAAGTTAAAAAGAACGTCAATTTTTCGGGCAACTTACCATTTTTCGGCGCGAAAAGAATATAGCCGATGAGCATTGCGACAAGCGCAATGGGAAAATGTGTCAGCAGATCCTGTCCGGAATACGGATACCATTCGCCGCCGACCGGCACGGCAAAATCAGTTCCGATTTTGATCTTTGTAATGAAATGTTCCCAAAAAAGTCCGAGATTTTGCGGAAAATACGGGTTGATGATATTTCCGAGAATCATTCCGCCGGTTGTATAGGCAAGCGGCCGCCATTCAAGCCGGCGTTCATTCCAGCCGATAATGACCGTCCAGATCATCGCTGCAAAGAGCAGCAGCGGAAAAAGGCTGTAAGTCCAGACAAAAAGAAACATCAGCGGCAGCAGCCATTTGTATTTGCGCTCAAACAATAGATAAATTCCGATAACCGAAATGATAATTGTCAGCGGCGGCGCTTTTGCCATATTCATCCGGTAAAAAAACGGATTGGCGCAGGTAAGGAGCGCAAGCAACCACAGCAGCAGATAATCAACATTGTAACGATAGAGCAGCCAGTAAACCGAAAAGATCGCCAGACTGGAATAAGTTATCGCCGCGACCTTTGCCGCCATCACGGGTTCAAACAACCACAGAAACGGAATCTGCAAAAGGTGAAAAAGAAAATGGTGGTCAGCGTATTCGTTTGGTCCCAAAACCGTCAGCGGCAGCCACTTAAATTCGGGCAGCCAATGACCTGATCTGAAACTGTTCCAGAGTTCCTGACTCCAGCCGATGTGATAATAGCCGTCCCAATCGCCGCAGCAAACCGCGTCGGTCGAAAATTGCAGGCGCGTCATCAGCAAAACGATGACGAGAAAACCAAAAAAAAGATAAACCGTCCGCACAGCCGCGTCGGTTTCAAACCATTGCCGCCACGTTTGCTTGGGTTTATCGGCAGGTTGCGGCGTTTCCTCGACGGGTTTTTCGGCGTTTGTTTCGGGCGTGTCGTTAAGAATTTCTTGCATTACTAAATACTTTTTATAATTTGTTAAAGATAGCGAGTAAATAGAAAAAATATCACGAATTTAAGAAAAACGCATTTGCTAATCGAAAATGCAAAATCTAAAATCGTAAATTCAGTTATGTATCCGAAAGGCAATCTGTTTATTCCGGCTCTGGTCGGCGAGCTTGAAGCGATTTTGAAAGAACCGGCAGGCGAAGCCAAAGGCGTCGCGCTCGTTTGTCATCCGCATCCACTCGGGCAAGGGACGATGCACAACAAAGTCGTTTTCCGGGCGGCGGCCGGACTCGTTGACGCGGGTTTGATAACTTTGCGCTTTAATTTTCGTGGTGTCGGACTTTCCAGCGGCACACACGACGGCGCGGCGGAAAAACAAGATGTCCGCGATGCAATTGATTATTTATCTGAAAATTATCCGCATCAGCCGATCACGCTCGCCGGATTTTCGTTCGGCACACGAATCGGCAGCGAGGTTGCGATCAATGACGAACGCGTTGTGCGTTTAATTTCAATTGGAACGCCGGTTGATAAATACAAGGATTTCGATTATCTCGAAAATTTGCGCAAACCGATTCTTTTCGTTCACGGCGACGCGGACGAATTCGGCTCGGTCGCGAATTTGCAAAAATTAGTTGATAAAGTTTCGCAAAATGCCGAAACCGAATTGGTAATATTTGAAAACTGCGGACATTTTTTCGACGAACATTTAAATGAATTGCGCGAAACCGTGAAAAATTGGGTATTGGAAAGAATTTAATCAATTGCCACTAGTGGTGCTTGGCGGAAATTTCCCAACAGGGAAAAATCAATTCGACTGTCTCCGAAACACCATTTGTAGTGAGCTTTGACTGTGGTGTTATTTCAGCCCAGCACCACTAGCTTCAGCCATTAGTATCTACACAAGTTTTTGCGACCGGATTTCAG
>JANPDZ010000815.1:0-3545 GCA_031431735.1 Acidobacteriota bacterium
ATGAAAAGTTCCCGCGTCACTTTTTTTCAGTGCGTTGCGCGTTTTGTCACGAGCCTGCCAGAAAAGCGGAAAATAATCTTCGCCGACCAAAACCTGTGCGTGAAACCCGGCTTCCTGTAATTCGTCGCTTCGGCTTCGCAACGCCGCGACAATTTCCGCCGATTTTTTGATTGCCTCGGTGTAGATCGGCGCGGCAAGCTGTTTTAATCGCGGGTCAAGCGGACATAAGATTATCAAACCGTATTTACCGAAAAGCCGCATCAATAATTTGGCGAAAGCATCTCCAAAATAAGTTTTCGGCGACCAGCTATTGTCAATTAATTCGTGCAATTCATCAGTGAATTCGGTGAGAGTCAATTCTTCAAAAAGTTCCTGAACTGTTTTTTTGATTGATTCGTCAAGTTGAACCGTGCCGACCGGAAGATTTTCATAACAACGTTGCGGCTCATTTTTTAGTTCAGCAAGTTCGCCGGAGCGACCGAGAACAAATGTTTTGGAAACTTCTTCAAAATCGTGGTCTTCGGTCGCGATCCAAAAAACCGGAACTGCGTTGATACCGCGTCCGCGCAAACATTCCGTCATTTTGACGGCGGAAAGTGCTTTATAGATCGTGTAAAGCGGACCGGAAAAAAGTCCCGCTTGCTGCCCTGAGACGACCGCGACACAATCGGATTGACGAAGCAATTTGATGTTTTCGAGAGTTTTGTCGCCTGCCCCGCAAGAAACATTCATTTCTTCGAGCGCATCACACAGCAAAGTCCGATCGGCTTTGTGATTTGCCAAAACTGCGGGAATCCGGGCGGCGATCTGCGTGTGCGATTCGACGATTTCGGGATAATATTTTTTCAAATTGAGCGGTGTTTGTTGATATTCAATAAAAATTCGGGATTGTCCCTGAATATCGGCAAACGGAAGGCTTTCGATTTGAAAGGAATAATTATTTGAAAAACAATGGCTGACTGAATTTTGACTCACAGATTATTGCTCCTGAAACTTTGATTATAGAATTACACAGCCTAATGTTCCACTGGAAAAATAAAAATGGACGATGTTTTTTTACATCGTCCAAAAATAAACTGAAATTTACCTTTTGATTAATTTCCGGTTGTCGTAATTCGCGGACGCGTCGGCGCATCGTTGGTCGCCGTCACGGGCGCGCGGTCAATTCGATAAATTCCCGATGAATGTGTCGCCGCATAGATACGGCTCGAATTGTTCGGGTCAAAAGTCATTGACCAGATACGTCGGCTCGGCAATTTCATTTCTTTTGAATCAACCCGTTTCCAGTTCGAGCCGGCATCATTTGAATAATAAATTCCGCCGTCGGCTTCGAGTGCGCTCGAAATAAAAATCTCGTCCGTATTATTCGGGTTGATCAGAATGCTCGTATAATTTCCGAGCGGAAGATTTCCGCCGCGCCGTTTCCAGGTTTCGCCGCTGTCACGGCTCAAATAAAACGTCTGAGTCGTTCCGACATAGACATTTTCAGGACGTTTCGGGTCAGAAGTGATCGAACTGATCGGCACATCCTGGGGAATTCCTTTTGCCGTCTGCCAGGTCTTTCCGTTGTCACGCGAGACGATCAGACCGGATTTTTCCGTACCGACCCAAATTGTTTCCGGCTGTTGCGGAGCCGAATAGATCGCAAATACATTTTCGCTTATTCCCAGCCCAAACGGAATTTTTTCCCAACCTTTCGAAAGATCATAACTCCTGTATAAACCTTTATCAGTTCCTGCAAAAAAACCGTTTTTGCCGTCTTCGGTATATGCCAGGACTTTGATCTTTTGGCTTAATACCGGAACAAAAACTGCTTGGGCCGGTTTTGTTGTCGTGGCAGGCTTGGTCGTTTTGACCGTAGTTTTTTTAGTAACCGGCGTTTTTGCCGGGGTTTTACCTTTTTGAGCAATGATCTGAGCAAATGAATTTCCGCGGTCAAGCGATTTAAAGATTCCGACGTTTGTTGCCAAATATAAAGTGTTGCGATTGACACGATCCTGAATTATTCCAAAGGGTGAAACCCGTATCACATCAAGATTTTTCGGCCGCTGCCAGGTATTTCCGCCATCATTACTTGTAAAAAGAAAACCGCCGCCGGTTGCCGTGTTGCGCGTTGTTGAGTAAAGTCGATTCGGCTGCTCGATATCCGCTACGATCGTATAGGCAAAACGGCTTGTAAAATTATCATTGGTCGGTGAAAAATTTCTGCCGCCGTCGTTTGAAACCAATACTCCATAATTATTTGTCCCGATAAAAACGCGGTTGGGTTCGTCCGGGTGCACAGCGATGGAATTTATTTCCAGATCTTTTTGTGTGGTGATCGCCCAGGACTTTCCGTTATTAGCCGTCATCCAAAAGCCTTCGGTTGTCGCGGCAAAAACCGTTCCGGCAACCGACGGATGCTGCAGGATATCGCGAGTGCGGCGCGATTGCGATGGAATTCCCTGAAGTTTCTTCCAAAGTTCGCCTTTGTTGTAAGATTCATAAATGCCGCTGCAAGCCGAGGCGATAATATGGTCGGCGTTTCTTGGGTCAATATTGATCGCAAAAACATCAGAATCGTCAATCATCCCGTTTTTAATCAGTCGCCAATTTTTCCCGCCATCAGTGGTTTTATATGCACGCCACCAGGTTCCTGCGTAAATTGTATCGTCATCGCGCGGGTCAATCGCGATCGAATCAATAGTTGTGTCAGGCATCGTGCTCGATTCGATCCTTTTCCAATCATCGCCCGAATTTTCAGATTTCCACATACCGTCAGTCGTGCCGGCCAGGATCAGATTCGGGTTTTCTGCCGATTGCTCCATCGCGTGGATCGAAACTTTTTTTAATTCTTTGGCTTCCTTCCAGGTCGTGCCGCCGTCTTTTGTCATAAAAAAACCGCCCGGTTCTTTATGCCGATGTCCGGAAGTGTAGATTATTTTTGAATCACGCGAATCAATCAATAATTGATCGAGAACGAGCTGCGATTTATTCAAATTAACTAATAATTTCCAGGTTTTGCCGCCGTCGCTCGAAGAGTGGAGTTGGCCGTCGAGCGTACTGACAATGATATGGTTCTTATCTTTCGGGTCAATCCGTATGACGCGAACATCACCGCCATTCGGTCCGACAACATCCCAATCATCTATCTTGACAGGCTCGTTCGGCGGATTAATGCCGTTTCCGCCAAAAAGGCTCGCAACCATACAGATCAATAAAAAAGGGGAAATCAAAAATTTTAGTTTGGAATTCACAATTATTTGTTTTTTTTGTTTCATAAAATAGTTTCTTCAGAAATGTCCGGGTTTGAAAATTCGTGACTAATTCGAAATAAACGAACAATCACCCAGTCAGATGACGAAAACAATAGGACTTGTTGCATTAAAAACGCAAATTTTTCTTGCAGTAATTTATTCGGAATAGTGTTTTTGGCTGACGCGCGAATAGCAAAAACACTTTTAGTTTTAACACAAAAACCGAAGATTGCAAAATAATATTCATCCAATAGTGTTATGCCTCAGTTAAAATTTACAAGTGAAGCCATGGCTTAAAATCGCGGACAC
>JANPDZ010000816.1:0-4523 GCA_031431735.1 Acidobacteriota bacterium
GTGTATAAAAATCAGAACCGCCCGCTTGCGGCAGACGGTTCTGACCTTTTATTTACCGGACAACTGTCGGAATGTCATTGCTCAAACCGAACGGAATGACGTTGTAGCTGTTATTCGAGCTATCACCAAGAGAAAAATCAAACACTCCAACGGAAATCGGGTTAGACTGAATTTTTCTTCCAAAATGTCCAACAAACTTTAGTTTGTTGCTTTTGCGCAAAAGAAACGACAAACTAAAGTTCATCGGACAAACTTTGCAAATTTCTTTTATTCTTGTTTGAGTGTGTATGTTTTTGATAGAGAAACTAACGTTTTAATTCGACTTTATCGAGTGTCCGCGTCGTGTTTTCGATCACGCTTCCGACCGGTTCGCGATGTTCTTCGAGCTGCGCCGTGGTTTTGGCGGCAAGTTGCGGCGGTTGATAGCTTTCGGGCGTTTCGCGCTGCGGTTTTAGTTTTGCGTCAATCAATTTCGGAACCTGGCTGAGAAGCATATAGCAAATGCCGAAAACAGCGACCAGGTAAAATACTGCAATGATCGTCACGGTTTCGTGATTGACGCCGTTACCCAAAAGCACTGCGACCAAACCGACAAGAATTCCGAGTCCGAACATCACGACCAGAAAAAGCGCGGTCAGAATATCATCCAACATAGACTTTGTTGAATCGGTGTTTTTTGCCTTAACGAGTTTTGAACCGCAGTTTTTGCAGTAATTGAGTTCGGCGGTCATCAGACTTCCGCACGTTGAGCAATACATAGTTTTTATCCTTTCAAAGTTTCACTTTTCCCGATCGGCACTTTTTCAAAATTGCGGGTTGTATGTTCGGTCACACTGATTGCCGGTTCGAAATGTTCTTCAAGCTGAACAGTATTTTTCGCGGAAATTTGGTTTGGCGGAAGATAATCCTGAATATCTTTTTTTTCCGCCGCCGATTTTCCCGATAAACTTTTGATATGTTGAATAACCAAAAAACAAATTCCGAAAAGCACCGCCAAATAAAAGAATGAAATAAGTATCAACGCCTTTTCGGAAACTCCGTTTTTGACAAGCACCAGCACAACAAAAATAAAACCGGTCAGCCCGAAAACGCCGATCGCGCCAAAGACTTCCGAAAAACTTTTCGTGATGGATTTTTGAGTTTCCGAATCGGCTTTAGAAATTTGTATTCCGCAACGGTTGCAATAATTTAAACCGACATTTATCTGATTGCCACAGTTTGCGCAAAACATATCTCACACTCCTTTTCTGCAAATTTATTCGCTCGGTTTGATCTTGTCTTCAAGCCAGTTGGTCAGATCATCAACCGCTTCGATGTGGATCGGCTTGCCCTGAAACGATTTGATGGCAAAAATAATCAACATAATTGTCGTCACCAGCCAGAAAATACTGTTTCCAAACTCGGCACCGGTAAATTCGCCGATACTGTGCAAAATCGCACTGATAATGATGATTGCAAGGTGCAAGGCAACGCCTTGCGCCGCGTGAAAGCGAACTTTTGCTTCGCTTTTGGGAACGATAAAAAGTTCGATAATGCCGGCGATCAAGCCGATATGAAAAGGAACATACGGCAAGGCGGTCAGAATATTTTCGGGCAAGCCGATCTTAGCGACCTTTCGGTTTCGATTATTTTGAGCGTAAAACGCTGGCGGCGGTTGGTAATTTGTCGGTACGTTTTGTCCATTGTATGGAGCCTGATAGGCGTTAAAGTTCGCTTCTTCAAACTTGCGCGTCCGATCGGCGGTTTCGGCAGGTTCTTCAAATTTCTTTGTTTCGCCGTTGTTCTGTGGCAAAGTGTTAGTTTCTTGCGGCTGCGGTTCAAACGCAACTTTTTGCGGAAATTCGGGATCAAGCGGATTTGTATCGAATTTTTTCTTTTTCGCCATCATTTGACCTTTCTACGATATTCTACCAAATTTGGTTCGACAAATTTAATCGAAAAGTTTCGATTGGTTCGCCGAACGACTTTGCCAATCATTTATGGCATAAACGATAAATGGAAGAAACACAAAGCCGACTCCAAAGCCAACCATAATTTGTGCGACTGAAACAATTCTGTCATCTTCGCAAATCGGACAAGGTTTTGGATTATTAAAATCAATGCCATCGCACAAAAATCCTTGTATCCGATCGTCAAAAAGATAACAGTTTTCAGGCAATAACCGATTCGCACCAATCAGGCAAATGAGAAATAGAACAAAAGAAATAACAACCAGAATCGCTTTTTGTAAATCGCTTTTGTTCATAACTCAAGGCAAGAATAACGCGTACCTTAAATTTATTCAACAATTTTGATTCCAAGTTCCCTGAGCTGCGAAACGTCAACAACGCCCGGCGAATCCATCATCAGATCCTGTGCCGACGCGGTTTTCGGAAAAGCGATAAGGTCGCGAATATTGTCGGTTTGCAAAAGCGCCATCAGAGTTCGCTCGATTCCAGCCGCAAAACCACCGTGCGGCGGCGTTCCGTATTCCAAGGCTTCGAGAAAAAATCCGAATCGTTCACGCGCCTTTTCCTTTGAAAGTCCGAGAGCTTTGAAGTTCAACGCCTGAACTTCGCTCTGGTGAATCCGAATCGAACCACCGGCAACCTCGATTCCGTTGATGACGGCATCATAGGCTTTGGCGCGGACGTTTCCGAGCAGATGATGCTGCGTTTCGTCTTCGATCGCGGTGCGAAACATCTCCAGATCTTCGTCCATCGGCGATGTAAAAGGGTGATGCGCCGCCGCGTAGCTGTCCGTATTTTCATTGTGTTCAAACATCGGAAATTCCGTCACGATAAGCGGTTTGAAAACATCTTTCGGAATCAGATTTTCGCGCTTTGCAATTTCCAGACGCAAGGCTCCGAGACTTGCCGCGACAATCGATTTTTTGCCCGCGACGATTAAAACCAAATCGCCTTTTTCGGCTTTTGCCGCGCTCGCCAGTTCCGCAATTTTCGCTTCGCCTAAAACCTTTAAAAGCGAAGAAGTCGCTTCCGTTTCGCCCACTTTAATCCACGCCAGCGCACCCGCGCCGTAGCGTTTGACGAATTCCTGTAATTCGTCCAAAACTTTGCGCGAATAATCGGCTTTGCCGCGCACGACAATTGCCTTGATTTCACCTTTGTTTTCCAATGTGGACGCAAACGGCGCAAAATCAGTTTCGCGCAGATTTTCCGACAGTTCTTGCAATTCCATCTCGAAACGCAAATCGGGTTTGTCGCTTCCGTAGCGGCGCAAGGCTTCGGTATATGTCATTCGCGGAAATTTTGCGGGCAGTTCAACATCAATCAATCTGAAGATATGTCCGTATAAATTTTCGAGCAAGCCGTAAACGATTTCCTGATTGGTGAACGACATTTCGACATCAAGCTGCGTAAATTCGGGCTGCCGGTCGGCGCGCAGATCTTCGTCGCGGAAACATCGCGCGATCTGATAATACTTGTCAAAAGCGGCAATCATCGTCAACTGCTTCAAAATCTGCGGCGATTGCGGAAGCGCGAAAAATTTTCCGGCGTGAATCCGCGACGGCACAACGAAATCGCGCGCGCCTTCGGGCGTTGATTTCAGAAGGATCGGCGTTTCAATTTCGATAAAATCCTGCGCGTCCATAAATTTGCGTATTCTCGAAACCATTTTTGCGCGCATAATGATATTTCGCTGCAATTTCGGACGGCGCAGATCCAAATAGCGATATTTAAGCCGCAGATCCTCGCTCGCCAGATTTTGCGAACCGCCTTTTTCGAGTTCAAACGGCAAAAGTTTAGCGTCGTTCAAGATCAAAAGTTCGTTGATATGAACTTCGATGTCGCCCGTTGCAAGTTTTGCGTTATGCGTTCCTTCGGTGCGCGAAAAAACTTCACCTTTGACCGCCACCACAAATTCGCCGCGCAATGTTTTCGCTTTGGCGTGCGCTTCCTTCGCGGCTTCTTCGCTCAGGACAACCTGCGTCAAACCGTAACGATCGCGCAGATCAATAAACGTAAAAACGCCGAAATCTCGTTTTTTCGCGACCCAGCCCATCAAAACAACTTGTTCGCCGACGTGTCGTTCGCGCAATTCGCCGCACGAATGAGTTCTTTCTAAATTTCCTAAAACATCTAACATAAATTTGTAAGGTGAAAAAGTCCAAAAGGGTAAAAGTGCAAAAGTAAGCGCCATTTCTTACTTACCAACTTTTTCACTTTTTCACCTTTTCACTTGAAATAAAAAAACGCCTTTCGATTTGGCGACAAACGAAATGCGGAACGCTAAAATTTAACGCTCTCGCCACTCAATTATCGTCGTTATTAAACCGAATTGCGTTCATAAAAAATTAAAAGTAAAACCGTGCAAAATAATACAAGATTGGTGCATTAAAAAGCAAACTTGTCAGCTACATAAGAATTCGGGATCTTTTGAAATTAGACTTTGGACGAAGCGAATCTCCATATTTTCTCAAGATAGTTTTAGAAAATCAACTAAATGTGGATAAACCAAGAGTTAGTGTTTAGTTTAAGGAAATATTTTTTGTCCTCTAATTTGGTGAAGGAGGCTTTTTC
>JANPDZ010000817.1:0-13544 GCA_031431735.1 Acidobacteriota bacterium
TTTATTACCAAAATGCCAAATCCGCTAAGTTTAGAAGTTAATATAAAACTCTTATCAACTTTGGTTCGCACTTTCTTGGTGGCAAAATCTAATTTTCGAGAAATTTCTTCGTGGGGTAGTTTATTAAATTTCTTTTACTAATCGTTTTTTTCTCGTCCTTTTTGTTTTTTGAAGATTTATCTTGCGAATGAACAAAAACGGCGAACATCAAACACATCAAACACAATGTAAAAAGGATTCGTGAAATTTTCATATAATTTACCTCTCGGATTTGTGATTTTCAGACTGATTATAAACACAAATCGAAAAAATCGTAAGAAAAATTTGTCAATCTTTTTCTATAACTTGGTTTAATTCGGTGAACCCGTTAAAATTTTCCCAACACATTTTCCGAAAAGGTCACCAATGAAAAAATTTATAATCGCTTTCTTTTTAACTTTAATCAGCTTTTCGCTCAACATTTCGGCGCAGATTCAAACCAATATTCTGGTGCAGATCGTCAGGGCGGAAGACGAACGCCGTTTTGATAAAACGCTCGAAAATTTGATGAAAAACGCCAATGCCAAAATCCGCTCGCGTTCCGCGCTGGCCGCCGGACGCATCGGAGATGAAAAAGCAATTCCCGCGCTCGCCATTCTTCTGGAAAACGACAAAGACACGGAAGTTCGCACAATGGCGGCGTTTGCGCTCGGCGAAATTGAATCAATAAAAGCGGCGGAAGCGATTTTGAAAGTTTTAGGCGACACGAAAAACCCGGACACGGTTCGCGCCCGCGCAACGGAAGCCGCCGGGAAAATCGCGGCGGCGAACGCCAAAGATGAAAAATCGAAAGATTTGGGCAAAGCAATTATTGATAATCTGGAATTTGAAGACGCACGGCGTTCGCGCCCGGGCCGTGATGTCGTGTTGCTCGGGTTGACCGCCGTTTTGCGGGCGCGTCCCGAAAAAGGCGATCTTGTAACGGCGAAATTTCTGACCTTTGCGGATGCGCGGATTCGTACCGATGCGGCAAATACTTTGACGCGTCTGCGGGCGAAAAATGCGAATGACGCGCTGCGGATAATGCTGTTGAAAGATGTCGAACCGACGGCGCGCGCTAACGCGGCGCGGGCGCTCGGCGCGGCCGAAGATCAGGGTTCGCTCAAGTTTCTTCTCGAAGCCGCCGTTTCAGACAAGGATTTGCGCGTGCGCGTTTCGGCGATTCGCGCCGTCGGAAGTTTGAAAGACAAACAAGCCGCTGAAAAATTGCTTGAACGCGGCACAAATCTTCTCGCGGATCACAAAAAATCAAAGTTCAAAAATCCGACCGAGAAAAATGAACTGCTTGAAATCGCCACCGTTTTGGGCAGACTTCTTCCGAATTCAAACGATAAAAGAGCCGTCGCATTTTTAGATAATTTGCGTCAAGCTGACAAATTTACGTCGCCCGAAACGGAAATCGCGCTGGCGCGAATTGCGCCAAAAATTTATATTGATTCGATCACCGCCGATGCCGACGGTTTTTTTACCGAAGATTGGCGAACGAGTTCCGCCGCGTTTCAGGGTTTGGGCGAAATTGCGAATCTCGAAGCGAATAAAGACACGGACGCGATAAAGTCGCAGACACGTATTTTGCTTGTTCAATTGATCAGCAGTTGGCTGACGACCGATCAGAAATCGAAAACAACCGCCAACGCGAGTTTTGCAATTCCCGATCTGATCCGCGCTTTTGCCGCCTTTAAATCCGAAAACACTTCGGGCATTTTTCGCCCGATTCTTGAAGACGAACCCAACATTTTCATCCGCGCCGCGATCGCCGATGTCTTGGGCGAACAGCCGACAAATAAAGAAAATATCGAAGCATTGAAAAAAGCCTTTAGTTTCGCGCTTCTTAACGACAAAACTTACAACGACGCGCTGCTTTCCATAATGGACGCGCTTTTCAAGCTCAATAAAAAAGAAGTGTCCGGCTCTTTGATCATTGCACTGAGTTCGCCGGATTATCTCGTCCGCAAAAAAGCGTTTGAACTGCTCGGCGACAAAGATCTGCAAAAACAGCTTCCCGGTCTGCCGACAATTCTTGAAAATGCTCTGGCGAAAAAGAAAAATCAGCTTTCATCATATAGCGTCAATTCAAAACTCGGCGTGCTACTTAATACGAACGCTGATTACATCCGCGCCGTTTCGCGCAAAAACGGTTCGGTAAAAGCAGTTTTCACGACCGAAAAAGGTATTTTTACAATTGATCTGATGCCCGAAGACGCGCCCTTGACGGTTGATAATTTCATCAAACTCGCCCGCACGGGTTATTTCAACGGTTTGGCGGTTCACCGCGTCGTGCCGAATTTCGTGATGCAGGACGGCGACCCGCGCGGCGATGGCAACGGCGGTCCGGGTTGGGAAATTCGCTGTGAATTAAATCTGTTGAGTTACGAACGCGGCGCAGTCGGCATGGCGCTCTCGGGCAAAGACACGGGCGGTTCGCAATGGTTTGTCACGCACTCGCCGCAACCTCACTTAGACGGCGGTTACACAGTTTTCGGGCGCGTGAACGAAACTGATATGAAAACCGTAGATTCGATAGTGCGCGGCGATAAAATTATAAGCGTGAAAATTGTCGAAACAATTTCCCGCCAAGGCACAAAGACGCAAAGAAAGAAATAAATGGTTGGTAATGCCTCAGTGAAAAGTTACAGCTGAAATCTGTGCTAAAAGAGCGGGCGTAAAACAACCCTTCCAAACCTGTTAATGGTTTTATCAGGTCTTTTTAACCTTTAATTTGAGAAAAGATGAAAGATTATCAATCAAGTTACAGCAAATTTGAGGTCAGGAAGGGTTGTTTTACGCCCGCTTTTGTCAAAATGTGAATTCCTAACTTTTTACTTAGGCAATACAATGGTTGAGATCATTGGCAAAACCGAAAGATTTCTCGATACGGGAACGAGAATTTACGAGTTTTACGACGAGTTTCTGGTCGTTTGCCCGAAATGCAAATCAATGGCAAAGGTCTTGATAGATCAGGCAGAATTCGAAAAATTATCGCAACGTAAGACTCACCAAGCATTTAATAAATTTTTCGCACCGCGCCGGCTTGTTTGTTTAAGTTGTCTGCATCGCGATTTTTGGAAGGGCAATCAAATCGGTGTCGGTTCAAATGTTGACTGGTATTTTCGGCTTCCCTTGTGGCTCGAAATCTCCTGTTGCGGCGAGCCGCTTTGGGCGTATAATCTAAAACATCTTGAAATGCTGGAGAAGTACGTCGGCGCGAAATTGCGCGAACGCACCATTAAAGGTCGCAGTTCATTTTTGAGCAAATTACCGAAATGGATCAAGCGAGCGAAAAACCGCGACGAAATTTTGAAGGGAATTGTTAAACTAAAGGGAAAAATGAATGGAGAATCTTGAACCGCAACCAAGCCGAAATCTGTTCGGGTTACAAAAGAAAAAATACAGCGAAGTCGAGATCGAAGATAGTCTGGAAACTCTTTCAACCTATCTCGACGGACTTTTTCGCGTTCCGGGTGTTGGCTGGCGATTCGGGCTTGACGCGCTGATCGGATTGATCCCGAATGTCGGCGATACGCTGACATCGCTGATGTCGTTTTACATTCTCATCGCGGGCGTTCGTTACGGCGTGCCGAAGATCACGCTTTTGCGGATGGCTTTTAATATCGGACTTGATTATCTGATCGGCTCGATTCCGTTTATTGGTGATGCGTTTGATTTTTTCTGGAAGGCAAACAAGCAAAATATGGATCTGATTCGTGAACGGGCGACCGGCAAAGGCAACGGCACGACGAGCGATTATATTTTTGTATTTGGTATAATTTTGGTTTTGATTTTAATATTAATTGCATCAATCGTCGCCAGTTTGTATATTTTGGGAATTGTTTTCACTTGGCTTTGGAATTATCTGAATCTTTAAACTGAAAGTTATGACAAACAAAACTAACCGCCGCACGTTTTTAAAAATTCTTGGCGCAAGTTCCGTCGGAATTGCGCTTTCATCGCAAAATATTTTTGCCCAAAAGCGGAAAAAATCTTGCGTCATTATCGGCGCGGGATTGGCGGGTTTATCCGCCGCATTTAAATTGAAAAATGCGGGCTGGCGGGTGACGGTTTTGGAAGCGCGGGAAAGAATCGGCGGGCGCGTTTTTTCACATTCACTACCGCAAAATCCGAATTTGATCTGCGAACTCGGCGCGGAATGGGTTGGCGAAAGCCACGAGCGAATCAAAGCTCTGTGCGCAGATTTCAAAATTCCTCTGCAAAAACATCAATTCGACGATTATCTTTTGCAAAACGGTAAAGTGTCGCGTCCCGGAGCGTGGGGATTTTCCGAGCAGGCACGCACAGCCTTTGAAAAGATCAAAAACGGTTACGGCAAACTCACCACTTTGCAGCAAAATAAACTGGATCGTCTCGATTGGTGGACCTACTTAGAAAAAATCGGCTACTCAAACGACGATTTGATTCTCAGAGATTTGATGGACAGCACCGATTTCGGCGAATCAATCCGCCACGTTTCCGCGTTTGGCGCACTTGCGGAATATGCTGAATCGAGTCCGAAAAACGAGATGGACTACAAAATAACGGGCGGAAATTCGCGTCTGACCGAAGAATTTGCAAAGTTCATCGGTTTGGAAAATATCAGGACAAAGACGCTTGTCACGGAAATAAATCAAGCAAAAGGGCTCGTTACAGTTAAAACCGAAACCGATTCTTTCAAGACGGATGCCGTGATCTGCACCGCGCCGACACAATCGCTTTTAAGGATAAAATTCAATCCGCCTTTGCCATCGGCGCAAACCGAAGCCGCCGAAAAATTAATCTACTCGCGGATTTGCAAAAACTCCGTGCTTTACGAAAAACGTTTCTGGAAGGACGCAAATTTCTCGCTTGTGTCGGACGTAACTTCGCATTTTTATTTTCACAGTACGCAGAATCAAGCAGGCAAAGAAGGAATTTTGACGAGCTATGCGATCGGTGAAAAAGCCGACATTCTCGCTTCGCAATCGAATGAGCGCCGAATGAAAATCATCACAAACGATTTAAAAGATTTTGACGAAGACGCGCCGAAATTAGCGCGAAGTATTGCCTCATATGCATGGCAGCGCGATAAATACACTGATGGCGCATACGCGCTTTATCGTCCCGGTCAGTGGTTCGGCATTCGTCCGATTTTACAGCGTCCACATTTAAAGGTTTTGTTTGCGGGCGAACATCTCGCTGATTGGCAAGGATTTATGGAAGGCGCAATCGAAACGGGCGAAGCGGCGGCCGAGAGTTTGATAGGGTAAATTTTTGTTTATTGTGAGGTTAATAAAGATTTATGTTCGGTTTGATGCGTGCTAAAAAATGCGGAATGTCAGATGACGAGAAAGAGTTTCGGCGGCTGAATTATTGCGGAACCTGTAAAACGATCGGCTCGCTTTACGGGCAAAAATCGCGTCTGCTGCTTAATCACGATACGGTTTTTTTAGCAGAGATCTTGTCAGCTTTAAGCGATGAAAACGTGCAGGATTGGCAAAGATCTTATCAATCCTTTAATTGCCTGAATCTGCCGCAAAGTGAAATGCCTGTGTCATTGCAATTTGCGGCGACGGCAAACGTGATTCTGACCAAATTCAAACTCGCCGATCATATCGCGGATGAAGGAAAACGCCGCTATCAATTTGCCCGAAAAGCATTTTCCAAAGAATTTCAACGGGCGGAAAACTTGCTCAACGGCTGGAATTTTCCGCTTGCCGAAGTAAAAGAGATTTTGCAAACGCAAAGCGCGCGCGAACAGGCCGAAACATCTTTAGACGAATTGGCGTTCCCGACCGCGCAAACAACCGCCGTTTTCTTCCGCGAAGGCGTGCGGCAGATCGGTCGAAACAAACTTGAAAATCTCGCCGAAGAAATTGGTTTCGCGTTCGGCAAGTTGATCTATTTGCTCGATGCTTTTGAAGATTACGAGAAAGATTTTCGCGGTCAAAAGTTTAATGCTTTTCGCGCGGCGTTTGATTTGAAAGCTGAAAAATTAACTGCCGAAACAAAGCGAAAGATCACGGCGATTTTGCGCGAAATCGAAAGTCGAATTATTGAAAAAATCCACGAACTTCCGATTGCCGAAAATCAAAGATCGCTTTTTGTTTCAAGACTTTCGCAGAACTTGCACAAAAAGCTCAAAACCAATTTACCGGTTTTGAAAACCAACAATGTTTGTACGCCGAAACCAAAACTAACCTTCAAACAAAGATGGCAAACGGCATCGGAAAGAGCGCGAAATCTTGCCCGAAATTATTCCTGGCAAATGCCGCTTGTTTTTCTATTCGTTTTTGCTTTCGCGCTTGTCGCGCCGGCGCGAGTCGGTGAAGCAAAATCGGCGCGTGAATGTTTCGATTTGAGCTTTAATCTGATGTTTCTCGGCGCGATTTTCGGCTCAGTTTTGGCTTTTCCGAAAACGATTTTGATACAAAATCCTCAAGATAAAAAAAGTTTAAGAGAACAAATTGCTGAAGATGTGACCGAAGAAACTACTGATGGTTGCTGTGATTGCTGTTGTGATTGGAGTTGCGACGGTTGCTGCGACAATTGTGATTGCTGCAGCGGTTGCTGTGATAACTGCGGTTGCGACGGTTGTTGTGATTGCAGTTGTGATTAGTAAAATTAAATGAATAATCCTTTTTTTATTAGCGAACCGACGGGCGAAAAAGTGCCGATAATTCTGAGCTCGCCGCATTCGGGTGTCGAATTTCCCGACGAATTGAAGACGCATTTTCGACCCGAACTAATGAAGCAGCCCGACGATACGGATTGGTTTGTTCACGATCTGTATAACTTCGCGCCCGAACTCGGAATTACCGTTATCCACGCTCGTTTCAGCCGTTGGGTGATCGATCTGAACCGCGACCCGAATAGCAAGCCTTTATACACGGACGGGCGAATCATTACGGAATTAGTTCCGAAAACAGATTTTCTCGGTAATTCGCTTTATGTTGATAAAAAATTTGTGCCGGATAATATTGAAATCGAACGCCGTTTGAAAAATTATTATCGCCCGTATTACGAAAGAATCGAAAGCCTTTTAGCGGAAAGAATCGCGCAGTTCGAACAAGTTTTGCTCTGGGACGCGCATTCGATCCGCCGTTTTGTGCTGACGATCCAAGCCGAACCTTTTCCAGACTTGATTTTGGGCGACAACGACGAAAAGTCTGCCGAAAAAGAAATTATCGAAATCGCGTTGAACAATTTAAAAGCCGGAAAATTCGGCGTAAATCATAATTCGCCATTCAAAGGCGGAAACATTACGCGTAATTTCGGCAAGCCTGCGGCGCGCGTTCACGCTTTGCAACTCGAAATGGCAAAAACGAATTATATGGACGATGATGAATTGACTTTTAACGAATCACGCGCCAACGAAGTGAGAAAAGTTTTGCGTCCCGTTTTTGAAAATCTAATTGACCATTTAATTAACCAAAGCTTTTGATTACAAAGATTTGAAGAAGTTGTTGCCCACACGCACGCGCGAATCAAACAAAAAGTTAATGTTCGTCTTCTTTTTAGTCTTTTTAGTCTTTTTCGTGTTCCGAAAAGTGTTTTCTTAACTGACCAATTCGAGTAACTTTAAGTAAAGTTCTTAATTTTCGTGTCTTTTCGTGTTTTTCGTGGGCAAAACCAATATGAAATCTTACCGCTTCAAAGCACTGCTTCAAAATTCGGGCTGGCTCAAAAATGCCGTCATTTCACTCAATGACGCGGGGAAAATTGTTTCCGTTTCTCAAAATGAAATGACGGACGCGGAATTTATTGACGGTTACGCGCTTCCTGCTTTTCAAAACGCACATTCGCACGCCTTTCAATATGCAATGGCGGGGCTTGCTGAAAATCATTTAGGCGATGATGATTTTTGGTCGTGGCGCGAAACAATGTATCGCCTTGTGCTTAATCTCGATCCCGAACAAATAAAGACGATTGCGGCAATGCTTTACGCCGAACTCGTGCGTCACGGCTATTCAAATGTTGCCGAATTTCATTATGTTCATTATGATAAAAATGGCAAACCTTACGCGCATTTAGCGACGATCGGCGAGGCATTGATTGAAGCCGCCAGCGAAGCCGGAATCAAGATCACGCTGATCCCGATCTTTTATCAAAAAGGCGGTTTTGGGATTGAAGCGAACGAACACCAGCGACGATTTATCTCGGCAACTTTTGAAGACTACGCACGACTTTTTGAAGCGTCTGCCGACATTTGCGAACGATATGAAAACGCGAACATCGCCGTCGGAATTCATTCAATGCGCGGCGTTGACGCAGATGATATTTTGCGCGTTGTTAATGATTTACCAAATGACGTTCCGTTTCACATTCACGTTTCCGAGCAACTTAAAGAAGTCGAAGATTGTGTTGCTTTTTTAGGTAAACGTCCGGTCGAATGGCTTTTGGAAAATTGTCATCCGGGCGAAAGATTTCATCTCGTTCACGCGACGCATCTGACCGAAACCGAAACCGAAAGATTGGCGAAATCACGCGCCAATGTCGTCCTTTGCCCGAGTACCGAAGGAAATCTGGGCGACGGAATTTTTCCGTTAAGAAATTATCAATCTTTCGGCGGAAACTGGAGTCTCGGAACTGACAGTCATATCGGGCTTAATCCATTGGAAGAACTGCGCTTATTGGATTACGGGCAAAGGTTGATCTCTCACAAACGCAACACTTTCAGCCACGATAGCGGTTTGTCTGCGCTCACGCAAGCAACCGTTTCGGGACGCAAAGCGATGAATAATTTTGAATCGGAATTTTTTGCCATCGGTGCGGATTTTGATGCTTGCGTGATAAAAGCGGACGAGCCTCTGTTGGAAAATGTGAGTTTGGAAAACCTGGCCTCGACAATTGTTTATTCAGCCGATGCTTCGCAAATCTACGGAACTTTTGTGCGCGGAAATTTGATTGAGAGAGATGAAATTTATTGGGAGATAAAGGAAAGATTTGTAGATTGCGTCAAGCGGTTTCGCTGACTTAAGATTCTGCCCACGCGCACACACGAATAACGATACGATCTCCAAAGCGTTTGCGGTTTGGGCAATTCTGCCCACGCGCACACACGAATAACACGAAAACAAAAAAAGATTTGGCAAAAATGGTTTTTTTTCGTCTGTTTAGTGTGTGCGCGTGGGCAAATTTTCTTAGTTTTCAAAACTACTGCAATTTTTTGACCGCTCAGTAATGCTAATTTACACCAAAACGTGCCAAATTTGAAGATTTTTTATCTTTTTTCGGGATTGACGATCAGTTTTCGTTTCGCCAGAACATCCAATCCCGAACGGCGCGAGGTAACTTCGATGCTGCGTTCTTCCGAAATGCGCACATCGCTTAGAGCGCGTTTCGGGATATAGGTAACGACATAATTTGAATCAATATTACGAGCGAGAAAATCGGTTTTTGCAATCATTTCGGCACGCGTCATGGGCAAAAAAAGCAAACCGTTCGTATCTTCGGAAAGTTTCGTCAAAGCCTTTTCGCTCGTTGCGAGATTTTCGCCGCGTTCTCTGATCTTGCGGATCATTGCGCGGTCGAGATTGATCGTCATCACGGGATAGGTTTTCGTTTGCCCCTGAACGGGAATGTCTGCGCCCGGCGGCAGTGGCTTTTTCTGTGTTCCGCCGCCTTCGACGGATTTTATGCGTTGCTGAACGACCGTTTGCTCCATTTTTGTGTAGCTCAAAATATGAACATTAATGTCGGTCGCGAGCAGATTTTTTATCGCCTTGCTTCTTTCTGTTTCGTCGCTTGTGGTGTCTAAACCGTCAGTGATCAAAACGAGATGACGATTTTCAAGATTCGATTTATCAAAAAATTTAACCGCTAAATTTAATGCGTCAACAAACCGCGAACGCTTGCCGAATTTGAGGTTTTTGTTGAGTGCCGTCAAAAGCTGAGTTTTATCATTAGTCCATTCCGTAAGAATTTTCGCGTCGTCGTTATATTCAAGAAGCGCGACCATATCATCGGGTTGCAAGCCGCTTATCAAGGCTTTGGCAGTTTCGCGCGTCGTCTTAAAATCCTTTGCCTGACGGTCTTCGCCGCCTGTATCAAGAACAATCAGAACAGTTGCGGGAATTCGCCGGATGCTCGAAGCCTGATGCAAAACGCCGTCTTCATTGATGACCAGATCTTCTTTCTGGACGCCCGAAAAAAACTTTCCGGCCTCGTCAAAAGCCGCGATATTTAGTTTGATCTCTTCGGTAAAAACTCTTTCCGTTCCATCATCGGAAACCCTTGGGCGCGGCGTGGTGCGTCCTGATTGCGCGTTGGCAAAAATGCTCAAAGCAATAGAAACGACGATAAATGGCAGAAAAAATTTAGTTCGCTGCAAAAACATAAAATCTCTGAATCCTACAAATAGGTTACTGTAGATAATTCGTGCCTTGATTGAAATGGGCTGTCACGATTGCTAAACTTCTTGAGCCACTCTTTGACCAAGACATCCCTTTGCGTTTTTGGCGATCGGCAACAATCACATCATATTGGCTGTTTCCGAAACCACCGACTACTCATGATAACTCAATTTCTGACCGTCATCTCAATTAATGTTACTTTTAGTTGTGCCATTTTTTTATGATACACTTTTGGCACGAAATTATTTACAGTAACTATAAAATTGCGGAACTCAATTTGCTTAAAAATCAAGTGCCTACTCGTTTTAATGCTTTGGCAATTTTTCATAATGAACATTATGAATTGGGTAATTGCGTGTTAATTCAATAGTTAGGCTTTTAGTGCAGTATTATGTTGTAAATTTTGGCGGAATATTGACAAAGGGTTTAATTAATAAAAATCCAAAAATCAAAATGTAAAATCCGAAATTCAAGATAGTTTTGTGCAATTAATCATTAAAAATAGCAATTTTGTTCTACAGATTTTATTAAATTGAGGTTAAAAAAGATAAATGAATAAAGATTTTTCGATAAAATTTTTAACAACTGCGATGTTCTGTATGCTCTTGGGTATTGGGCAGATTTTTGCCCAATCGCAAGGTAGCACGGGCAGTATTACAGGAGTTGTCGCTGATACCACCGGTGCCGTTGTGCCAAATGCAACGGTCACGTTAACAAGCAAAGATACAAACGCAACTCAAACTGTAACTACGAGTAATGACGGGCTTTACCGTTTTGTTTTACTACAGCCCGGAGATTATTCCATCAAAACATCCGCTACTAATTTTGGTGAACAAACACTTAACGTAACAGTTTTTGTTGGAAGAACTGTTGATGCAAATATTACGCTTGGCGCAGGAACAGTTGGCGCAGAAGTTACGGTTACTGCGGAAGGTGTTCAGACAACGACCAGCAACTTTGACGCCGTTCAAACCGATACGTCAATTTCCACTCTACCTATTAACGGTCGGAAGTTTCAAGATTTTGCGACACTCACACCGGGTGCCCAACTTGACCCTTCACGCGGACAAATTTCCATTTCAGGTCAACGCGGTATTAATTTCAATATTAATGTTGACGGGGTTGATTTTACTCAGCCATTTTTTGGCGGGATTCGTGGTGGAGAGCGTTCAAACGCCGCTCCGACACTTCCACAAGAATCTGTTCGTGAATTCCAGGTTGTCGCTGCCGGTTATTCGGCAGAATTTGGGCGGAGTTCGGGCGGCATTATTAATGTTGTTACTAAATCGGGAACAAACAGTTTTCGCGGTTCGGCTTTTTATGTGATTCGCCCCGAGCAACTTGCCAGAGCAAACAGTTTTGCGAAGGCTTTGGCGGATCAACGATTGAACCAAATCGTTGTCAATGGCGTAACAGGTGTTGAAGCAACACTTGCGCCGACGCAACAGCAATTCGGCGGCTCCGTCGGCGGTCCGATCATCAAGGACAAACTTTTTTACTTTGCTTCGTATGAACAGCAAAGATTCAGAGCGCCGCGTCAAATTTTTTATAACAATTTGGTCGGCGTCACGCCGACGGCTTCACAAACCGAAGCTTTCAATTTTTATCGGGCTTTAGAAGTTCCTTATCAGTCAACCAATGACGCTAAAGTGCTGTTAGGCAAAATTGACTGGAATGTGAATGATGCAAATCGTTTTAATGTTCGCTACAGTTTCAGCGACAACAATGCGCTGAATGCGGTTTCAACGGGAGAATCGGCGCTTGACCCGACGACGACCAACTCGCTCTCAACCAACGGAACGGAAAAAAACCGCAATCACGGAATTGTTTCGCAATTTGTCAGTACAATTTCATCAAATATCATCAATGAATTTCGTTTTCAGTATGCATATGAAGAACGCCCTCGTATTCCTAATGCCCTAGTTGCAAACATTAATACGGCAATTGGTGTGTACGGAACAAGAAACTTTCTGCCAACCACGCAGTTTGATAAACGTATCCAATTTGCTGATAGTTTGACTGTAATTTCAGGCAATCATTCATTGAAATTCGGTGGTGAATTCAGCAACATTTTTGCTGAGCAAAAATTTGGATTTAACCAATTCGGTGTCTATACGTTTGCAGGTTTAACCAGCACAACCGGACTCTTGGATGCCTTGTCATCAACCCGCAATGTCGCTAATCCGGCCGCGCCTGTTTACGGCAGATTTGATCAGACAACCTCGCGTTATAATCAACAGATCGGAAATCTTGCCGCTTCTTATACGGTTCGTGAGCTTTCGTTCTTCGGACAAGATGCGTGGCGCGTGACACCAAAATTCACGCTCAATTACGGTCTTCGCTACGAAAAGCAATTTAATCCGGCAGCTGAGGCAAATAATACGCCAGTTCTCGATTTGATAAGAAACACGGCTTTTCCGATGCTTGGCGGTAAAGGCATTGACCCGAGTTTGATTCCCGACAGCGAAAATCAATGGGGACCGCGATTAGGGTTTGCCTGGGATCCGAAAGGCGACGGTAAAACGGTTGTCCGTGCCTATACGGGTGTCTATTATGCTCGCACGCCGCTAATCGGACTTGCCGCACCGTTTAACAATTTCCGTGATCCGGCTGGCGATTTGTCAGTTACGCTCGGTTCGCCGGCATTTACCGCAACTGGCTTTAATGCGAGCACGTTTGTAACTAATAATCCGCAATATGCGACTATTACCGGCTTAACACCCGCTTTTTGCGCAATTGCGGCAAACTTTAATGCTTGTGCTCCAAATACTGTTTATCGTCAATTCGCAATTTTAGGAATTAACCTTAATACTGTTAGCCTGGGTGCATTGCCGACATTAACTCCCGCACAATTAGGAACTATTTCCAATAGTATTCGTGCGGCAACAACAAATCCGCCGACAAATTTAGGTATTTATACAAATGCCAATTTTGTTGGAATCACAAATGATTTCAAGAATCCGCGATCATTCCAATTTGGCGGTGGAGTCGAGCATCAAATTGCCGATGGAGTAACGATTGGTTTAGATTTTTCGCTAGTAAATACAGTCCATTTGCAGCGTAACCGTGACATCAATTTACCGGCACCAACCGGCATTGATCCTGTTTCAGGACGCGTTCTGGTTAACCGCGCTTTACGTCCTTTAACACAGGTTGGAACGATTCAACTGCGCGATTCGT
>JANPDZ010000818.1:0-2577 GCA_031431735.1 Acidobacteriota bacterium
TAATCCGAACGCAACTGACCTGTCAAAACAAAAAGCTCCTTTAAGAAAAGAATTTCAGTATGGATTCACGTTCGGCGGTCCCTTACCGCTTCCGCATTTCGGTGAAGGCGGTCCGTTTGTTATCAGCGGTAAAGACCGCACATTCTTCTTCGGCGATTATCAACGCTGGACTGACCGCCAACTTGGCTCGGGCTTCACGCTGAGCGGTGCGCCGACTGATGCCGGCCGCGCAATCTTGCAGCAGTTTGCCAATCGCCCGCAAATTGCCGCGCTTTTGCAGTATTTACCCGCCGGCACCGCCAATGGTCAAACACGAAGTTTCGTGGTCGCCGGACAAACTTACGTTGTGCCGCTCGGCAACTTGACCGGCTCGTCATCGATTAAATTCGATTCTGGTCAAGGCTCAATCAGAATTGACCATCGTTTCAGCGACAAAAACCTGATTTACGGGCGGTATCGTTTTGACAATAACACTTCATCCGGCGCCGGACAGGTGACACCGGCGGGATTGACAACGTTTGTTCCAACGAAAACAAAAGCCGCAACGATCGTCTTAAACAGTATTTTGAGTAGTAGATTATCGAACGAAGCGCGTATCGCTTGGGCGCGGTTTGATTCAAAAACCACTGCCAGCGATCCATCGTCGCAAGCCATTCCGTCAATTGAGGTCACTGACTTGGGATTGACCGGATTTAACGCCGCAGCGAGCCGCACGGCAATCGGATTGGCGGTTAATCTGCCGCAGTTTCGGATCAACGACACCTATCAGATCACGGACGCGCTGACCTTTACGAAAGGCAATCACAATCTTAAATTCGGCGTTGATTTGCGCCGCCTGGATGTCAAAAGTTTCTTTGTGCCGACGACGCGCGGACGGCTCGCTTACACGACATTGCAGAATTATGTGGATGACATAGCTTCGACCGCGACCATCAATGCTCCGCTCAACGGAGGCGATATTCTCAACTTTTATCGTTGGCACGAATTTTATACCTATATTCAGGACGAATGGCGTGTATCGTCGAATTTCACTTTAACGCTCGGACTTCGTTACGAATATCCGGGAGATTCTTTCAGCTATTTGAAAGAAACCAACAAACGGGTTTTGGCGGCAAACGGAAACGACGCGCGTTATGCTTTGACACCGATACCAAAAGCTGACAAAAACAATTTTATGCCGCGTATCGGGTTTAACTGGAATCCGCGAACCAGCGACAAAGGTATTCTCGGCTTTATAACGGGTGGCGACAAATTGGTTATCAGAGGCTGATATTCGCGCACTTACGATGCCAACTACATCAATCTTAACCTGAACGTCGCGGGCGGCTTTCCCTATTTAGCGTCAATCAATTTCGGCGATGCCGGTCAGCCGTCGAGAACAGGCGCGTTCGTCAATATTCGTAATTTTACGACGCCGAATGTTGCAAACCCGAACATTCTGACCCGCACGATTGTTGCCGAAGATTTCCGTGCGCCTTCCACTGACCAATTTTCATTTGAAGTGCAGCGCAGTCTGTCAAGCGATTTGGTAATGAAGGTCGGTTATATCAGAAACCGCGGGACAGGACTTTTCCAAACTGTTGACGGCAATCCGCGAACGGCTTGCGTCGGCGGAACGTCAGCCAGTCCGTGTCCTCGGGTTGACCCGACGCGCGGCGTGATTCGTCTTCGCGGCAATCGGGCGAATTCAATTTATAATGCTCTGCAGGTCAGTTTGGAAAAACGATTGAGCAGAAATTTCAGTGCCGGTGTCAACTACACTTTTAGTAGTTTTATTGATACGGCATCGGAAACATTCAATCCTTCCAATGCCGAGGTTGCAGTTGCCCAGGATTCATTCAATCTCGAAGCCGACCGCTCGCGTTCGAGTTTTGACCGTCCGCATCGTTTATCGGGTAATTTTGTTTACGAGTTACCTTTCTTCCGATCACAAAAAGGATTTGTCGGAAAAATTCTTGGCGGATTTCAAGTCAATTCGTTCTTTACTATACAAAGCGGCGCGCCGTTCACGGTCTTGAACGGTTCCGACCCGGCAGGCGCTTTGTTAGGCATTGACGGTTTGGTCGGCAACGCGATTCGTCCGAATTTAGCCACCACGACGAATCTCGGGAGATTAACCATACCGGAAATCAGAGCAATGTGCGGTACGCCTATTGCCGGAAACGTCTGTCCCGGACTTTTCACGGCAATCACGGCGGCACAGCGTGTCGGCGGCGCCGGTCGCAACATTCTGCGCGCACAGCGTCTGAGAAACGTCGATTTCGGAATTATCAAGAACACCAGAATTTCCGAAACTGTCCGGTTTCAGATTCGCGCCGATATGTTCAACGTCTTAAACGAACGCAATTTCGGCGTTCCCGAAGGACGTATCAGCGCGCCGAATTTCCTCAATCAATGGGCGACAAACGGCACTAGCCGACGAATTATCCTTGGCGCAAGACTTGTTTTTTAAACAGCAGCCAAGGCAAATCAGTAGAGGCAGTGAAAATTCACCGCCTCTTTTTTTTTTGAACAAGTCAGAACCCGCGCGGTAGCCATTAGTATCTACACAAGTCAAAAACATTGATTTTAGCTCTG
>JANPDZ010000819.1:0-12410 GCA_031431735.1 Acidobacteriota bacterium
AAACGTGAGATGTTTATGGGTGAACTTCGTGAGAATCTTGAAATTCGTGACCAAAGGAAGCCTCAAAGCAACAATATGTGCGAAAAACGTGATTATTTCGAGTTTGAAAAGGCTCGTTTACGCATATTATGGTTTTTTAGCGGTCGTGTTCACAACCAAATATGCAGAAGTGCGGAGAATTCAATTTTCAGTGACCTGAAAAAAAAGTAATCGGAGCGGACTCATCTATAATTGTTTCGATTTAGATGGTAGAGTGTCAATCAGTTAAGGGTTTTAGAAGCCACCATGCACGTCCGTCAACAACATCTGTTCCTTGTGAGACAAAACGATTTTCTGCATTAGAAGGAAAAATTTCAGCTTCGATATTGTCTCCTCGAAGCACGATGGGATAGTTGATATTTCCGTCAAACGGACGTGTTTCCCATTCCGTCCACAATGTAAAATCCCGGCTAATTGTTGTTATCAAACTCTGTCCATATTTTTCCAAAGCTAAATTCGGACGGGTCGCAGCGACAATTGAAAAACGATTCTCGACACTTCGCTCCAATAATCCAAACTCAGTTTCCCAACGATCTTTAACATTAAACGGCACTGCAGCAACTTCGACATTTTGGTACGCGGCAAGCCGAAAAGTTTCAGGATAAAGCGAATCTTCGCCCACAATTATCGCCAGTTTTCCAAATGGCAGATCAATTGTTCCGAGATAATCTCCTAAATTGCTGATCCATTTATGTTGGTTGGATTTATGAAGCTGTTTTTGCCGGAAAATAATACCGTTTTTGCTGATCAGGATTCCGATGTGAGCATCATTCTCTCGAAATGAGGTTACAACAAAATTATTTTTCAGATGTTTGGAAATCTGTTCGTGATTTTCAATTAATTCCGGCAAAACTATCAGCTCGGCATCACTGTTATTAATTTGTTCTATGGTTTGGCAAACCGCGACTTTCACCGATTCGGCACCTTTCAAATAATTCCGTTCGTTTGGTTTTTCGGCAATCTGTTGGTACAGTTCGGGGCGGCGATATTTTAGACTTTCTTTTGGATCCGCCTCGTCCAACTCAATGTCTGCAAATACAACATCTTCGCCGGTTCTTTTGGCTTTCGCTAGAATTTTCCCATCGGGAGCGACAATTTGCGACTCGCCCGCCCCTTGCAATGCTTCGGGCTCGATCTTCATTCTTTCTGCAAATACCGCAAGAATCTGTTTTGGCACCAGATAGTCAACTTTACACGAAGCGACGACAAACACGCCATTTTCCGCCGCTCTGACAGGAATGTGCAAATTTGCTTCATCTTCCGCAAAAGAATTCAGCGAGTTGAGCAATAATTTTGCTCCGCGAAGTGCCAAAAGCCGCGTTGTTTCCATCAGCAAACCATCGGCACAAGCATACATCCCAACTTTTCCAAATTCGGTTTCGACAACCTCGCCGGCAGTTTCCGCTCGTGAACAAAAATTATTTTCGTTGCCCATCAAAACCTGTTTATCAGCGCGTCCGACAAGTTTTCCTTCAGGTGAAAAAAGCAAATTTGAAATTGTCGGCTTATCTTCAGGATTCCGAAGAGTAACATTGATTTTGATGTAAGTGTTGTGAATAATTGCTTTCAACGCAATTTCACGGAGAAATGAGCCATCCACATCGAGCGCAACTGAATCTGCATATTCGAGGCTTTCATAAATCGCGCAATGATTGGAAAATTCCGGCAAGACAATAAAATCAGGCGCGCATCTGGCTGCTTGGTCAATCATTCTCAAACAAGTTTTTAAGTTTTCGGCAACATCTGTGCCAACGCCGAATTGAACGGCTGAAACTCTACATTTCATATTTAGTTGGAGCCTTGAATTTATTCAGAATCTATAAAAAATATCAATTATAAACTTTAATCCTTAAACAAATTTCGTTTATTGAACGCTGCGGTAGCAAATCTCCAGGCGGCCTTTCCGCCTGTCAGCCAGGCGATCTTGGCGCCCGATTTGTTGTTTTGCAAAACTTGTTCGGCAAGAAATGGGGTCACTGTTTCGACTGTATCGCCTAAAATATTGACGATCTTCTTTGATTTTTCTTTTCGTTCGGGCATTCCTTCATAAAGGTCGTCCCACAGATCAGTCAAAACAATTCCGGGCGATAGACTGCCGATCAAAACAGGCGTGTCTTTTGCTTCTTTGGTCAAGGCTTCGGTCAGATATTTCAGACCATATTTCGTTGCACCATAGAGAGTCAATCCATCACCTTTGCGTCCATCTGAGCCAAATCCATACATATTATAAAGCTCGCCGCCTCCGCTTTTGATCATTTCTTTAAGAGCGACATGCGAGCCGTTAATTGCGCCGAGCATATTCGTATCGGTCACATTCTTGAGTGTTTCCGGTTTCACTTCCCAAAATGGAATGTAGGCGTTGGAAATTCCCGCATTATTTATCCAAACATCAATTTTGCCGAAATGCTTTGCAGAAGCGTTCCACAAATTTTGAATCTCCTCGTAATTTATGACATCACAAGGGACTCCGAAAATCATTTCTTTGTCATAATCAACGGATAATTGTGCGATCGCCTTATCAACAGCTTCCTGCGATCTGCCCGAAACAACTACTTTGCAACCTCGTTTCAAAAATTCATTTGCCAAACCGAAACCGATTCCACGCGTACTTCCTGTGATGATAACTGTTTTCATATCAAAATTTACCTTTACTTTATTGCGAATTGCCAAACCGAAAATACCGACTATTACGCCGAAAATTCCAAATAATAGAAATGGTGCCGATTCTGTCCAATGGTCAAAAAGATAGCCGCCAATTCCAAATGCGGTCATAATTCCAATTGCCCCGCAAAAACCGAAAAATCCGATCACCGAACCTCTGATTTCTTTTGGCGCAAACTTTGCGATCAGAACTTGCGATGTGATAACGCCGGCAATTTCACCGAAACCGACCAAAATCAGTGCGAATTTCATATTCGCCCCAAATGGATTTTCAATCAAAAATAATGAACTATATCCGATTGCTGCGATGATCGCGGCAATCACGACAGCGACAATCGCGTTCAAACGATCCGCCATTATTCCGACGATCGGAGCTGAAAGCAATGCGACCGATTGCACTATGACGATCGTAATTCCGACCTGCTTAGCTGCATCAACCTCACTCAAACCACTGTTGATTCCGTGTTTATTGAGCCAAAGCGTCAGAAATGAACCAATTAAAGCCAGATCTCCACGTGAAACAAAAGCCGCCAAATATGCCAACATAATTGCCGGATTTTTCGCCGCCATTAATCCTTCTTTGGTCAGCGACACAAAACTCTGTTGTTTGGCTTTTTTGGAAATCGTTCCGCCTCGCAATCCAATCATTAAAACAACTGAGCTGATAAATGCGATTGCTGAAACGATATAAAAAGTTATCGTTAAACTGAAAGAAAAATCGAAACCTTTTTTACTGAAATATGTAGGCAGACCTAACAAAACAATGACAGCGAACATTGCCCCTAAGCCGTTAAAAAAGCCCATTAATCCGGTGCCTTTGCCGCGGTCCCGGTCTATAATGTAATCAGCAATGACAGTTGCAAACATTCCCGAAATCGCCGCTGAACCAATTGCCGCCGAAATCCGAAAAGCAAAAAGTTCGCCTGTCGAATCAATAAGTGTGTAAAGCAAACAAGCCACACCCATCATTACAAAACCGAAAATATAGATGATTTTGCGTCCGATCCGATCAG
The DNA here is from genome assembly GCA_031431735.1 of Acidobacteriota bacterium. Classification (GTDB taxonomy): domain Bacteria; phylum Acidobacteriota; class Blastocatellia; order Pyrinomonadales; family Pyrinomonadaceae; genus JAFDVJ01. The sequence goes on from JANPDZ010000819.1 coordinate 3,714, forward strand.
ATAAGATCCCAAACAGCGGAGTTAAGATGAGAAGAGTTAATTCATTGAGGACGCCGAGTTTGCCTGTAATTCCGCCCTGTTGATCTTGCGGAATTTTCAAAATAGATGTTAGAACAAAAGGCTGAATCACTCCGAAAAAGAGCATTAATCCGAGACCAAAAAGCGAGGCATAATAATGTGTGGCGAGATTTGAAGGCTTGACGCCATCACTTAGACCGATTGATAGAAATTTTCGATTATTGTTTGACATTGATTATGTTTGTAGTCCCGCCTTCAGGCGGCTTTCTCTGTGAATATTCAAGCTAAATTTGAAAGAAGCCGCCTAAAGGCGGAACTACTAACCTATTTGAAAGAAGCCGCCTAAAGGCGGAACTACTAACCTATCTACTAACTTATCTACTAACTTATATATCCCACTTTTTTCCGTAATCTAAAATCGGATATTTTCGCCAAATTTCCAGCGCTTTTTCGCGTCCAAACTCTTCCAAATATTTCGCCGCACTTGAAAAAAGCCAGTCTTGCCAATGGTCAACATAACCGTGATGAATCGGGTTTTGATGAACGTAATTTACAGTCGCCCAAAAATGTCTCTCCGAGCGAATTGCGCGACTGAAACAGCGATACCAAACTTTTCTTCCACGTGTATCGTCCTCGCCATTCCAATCAAAAGACGTTGTACCGTGGAATTTACCAATTGATTTTGTTAAAAGCTCTAAATTATCAGTTTGCACTAAAATATGATAATGATTAGGCAAAATACACCAAGCGAAAACCTTTGAATTTAGTTTATTAAAAACATCTAATACGCCGGCTTCACATTCCGCCAATCGCTCTAAGTTCTTGCCAATAATGTGTTTATGCTCAAAACAAGTTCCGTTTATCAAATAACGATTTCGACCTTCAAACTGAATATGCGGCGGCGAATGCCAAGGTAAATTTTTAGCTTTGCGCTCGGCTAAAACTATTTCCCGGTCTTTTGCTGAAAGTTTTCGCCAATAATACATAACTCGTTTGTAGTTCCGCCTTCAGGCGGTTTTTATTTAAAGTTTGTAGTTCCGCCTTCAGGCGGTTTTTTTGTTGACCCGATATAGTTTAGGCTCAAAGATTCCGCCTAAAGGCGGGACTACAAACTTATTTCCCGAAATTGGCTTTCAAAACTTCCTCGCCGGCGTGCCATTTCAAGACACCAAATGTCATATATTGCAACTTATTCGATTTATGAAACTCCCAAACGACGCTCATTGTAAAATCGTCGTCAATTTGAAATTCACGCCCGCGAATTTTCGTCGCCTCGCCGTGAATATGTTGTGTTGTGTATAAGGCACGACCGTAACCGATAGAATTTCCATAGACCTGCGGACCTTCAAAGGTCTGTTTATTACCATTTCGATACCGATTGAAAGCGTATCTTCGGTTTATTACACCTTCGATCTCGACTTCTTGCGAAGCTCTCAGTAAAGTCAGCGGGTTATGATGAATCGTAACTTTATTGGTGCCGACCTTTTGTTGGTTTTCATCATAAACCTCCATCTCGCCGGTCCAAAAACCAGCACGTTTTGCGTCTAGTTGATATTGTTTATTGCCGCTGAGTTTTTCCGATTCAACGAATTTGTCAATCCGCTCCCGCGTTTCCTGATTCTCGTGATAATCAAATGCAACCTGATATAATCCATTGAAAACACAATAGATAGTCGGGCCATCATAGATCAAACTCGAATAAACCTGAAGATCGCCGTTAACGATGTGAACCATTGTCCGAAGTTCGCCGGTCCACGCCGGAGAATAATACGTCGCGTCAACCAAAGCTCCAAATGGCTGACCCGAACCGATAAAATCAGGGCCGAGATAAATGCGGTCGTTATCGCTGTCAATAACTCCGAACGCGAAATCTGCAAACTCCATCCGCGAACGAAGTTCGCCGGTTGCGTCCAATTTTGTGTTCATCGTATAAAGCGTTTTTCCGTCAATATTGGCTGATTGCCGATATACTTTATTCCAGCCGACATGTGTTCCGTCCGGTTCAAAAATTGATGGCATTCCGTGCCATTCGCCTTCGATACTTTTTTGCCAATTTGATGGTTTGTCGCTCATAAATTAAGTTTGTAGTTCCGCATTTATGCGGATTGCTTTGAATCGTAAGACCGCCTAAATGCGGAACTACGAACTATTGAGATTTCAAAATTTCACGCATCATCGCCGATGTTTCCGCGCCGACCAATCTATCAACCTGTGCCCAAACTTTATCGACATCAGGGTTAAATATTATTTCGCGGTTTTTACGGTCACGTTCCGCCAGATATTCAGCCGAAAATTGGGAGACGACTTCCGTGCTAAGACCATTTTCAAGCAATGAAAACCAATGATTCAAATAAAAATCAACCGAATCGCCAATTTGTTTGAAAGCACTTGCCTCAGCCCGATTGACAAGCATCCAAGGCGACATTATCGCTAATTGTCGAGGATTTAGATGGGCTTTTGTAAGACCTTCAATTTTACAGGCTTTTTCAAATTCTTCGCTCAAACCGCCGTAAACCGCGTCAATATATTCAAGGTTGGCACCCAAATCAACACGCGGAATCAAATCGAGATGAAAAGCATATGTCGTATCATTATTTACCGAATCAAGCGTAAAATGCGGTACCGCCGAATCCGTTTTTGTGAATGCAAAAACCATATGAGAATCAAGTTTGATAAACGGAACGGTCATTCCGATATAGACAACTTTCGAAATCTTTTCGCCTGCAAAAATGCGGACACTTCCGACCGGTTCAGGCATCATTGGTGAAACCAGCGAAATCGTCTGAAACTCATTTAAACTTAAACGTTCACAAAGTTTATCTAAAGTTGAAAATGCTAAATCTGCTGCTAAAGTCATTTGTTTGTAGTCCCGCATTTATGCGGAATGTTTGAAAGTAAGACCGCATAAATGCGGAACTACGAGCTACGCTTCCTTCGTTGTTGGAACTTGCTTCATTACCCATGCGTTCGCAAGTTCGGGAACTTCACGTCGGGTTGGCGACGGAATTACTGTAAAAGTGCGCCCCGAAAGTTCTGATTGAATTTTGTGCGAATCAATTCCCCAACCTTGTTCGATATATTTATTACGCATTTTGCGATAGGCAATCTGAATCGCATCTGATTTGACATGCAATTCGGCGGCAATATCAAAAGGTAATATCTCAGGTCTGACTTCTTCCAAAACCGCTTTATCTTGCCCGAAAATTTTATCAACTCGCTTTCGAGCGTCACCATCAGCCCAATTTCCTTTGAAAAAAGTCCGCAAATTTATCCATTTCACGACCGTGTTAAATTCATCAATCGGAATGTGAAAGTTTAGCAAAACCATCAAACCGATTGGCAAGGTAACTTCCAAAAGCGTCACATTGGGCATAAAAAAACCTGCCCGCGTTTTCACGCCCGGACGATCTTTTTTCGCGAACATTCCCCAGATCCCTTTCGGCGGTGGCGGTTCAAGTGTGACGGTCGCTTCGGCGGAAAAATCTCCGTAAACTATTTCATAATCAGGTACTTGCGGTTTATCGCGATTACCAAAAGCATCGCCGTGAACAAATGGTGCGTGGGCAATATCCGCCGAATTTTCCAGCGAGCGTTCGTAATTAACCTGCCAATGATACTCACCCGTCAATTGTTTGAATTCAGGATTTCCGTGATGCGGCAGATCGGGCATTGCCGGACGTTCTTCTTCGGGTAGATCACCCAAAAAAGCCCATACAAAATCGTATTTTTCAATCGTTGGATATGAATCAACCCTGGCACGTTTTGGAATCGGCACATTGTCAAAATTCGCCGGAATCTTTGAACATTGACCATTTTTTTCGTACTGCCAACCGTGATACGGGCAAACAATACATCCTTTTTCAACCCAACCGCCGGAAAGTGCGCCGCCGCGATGAACACAAAGATCACTCATCACCTGGGCTTCCCCGCTATCTGTCCGATAAACCACAAGATCTTGCCCTAAGACTTTTGCTCGCTTGGGTTTGGTAGAGATATCTTTGCTAAACTCAATCGGATACCAGAAATTCTTCAGCATATAGTTTTTCCTGAATTTGTTATAGTTCAATGACAAATTACTTTAAATTGTTATAAATGTCAACTTTTTTGAGTTGTTTTTTTTTACAATTTGTATTAATTTTATAACAATTGTTATGAAAGCCGATGTAATAATATCAGGAGCCGGACCGGTCGGTATGTCGCTCGCTCTCGGGCTCGCCCGAAATGGAATATCAGTGATCGTTTTGGAAAAGCTGGGCGAATTGAGCCACGAAGCTCGTGCCAGTACGATTCATCCGCCGACGCTTGAGTTTTTCGACGAGCTTGGCATCATCAAAGATATTTTGTCAAACGGTTTGCGGATTGAAAATCTGCAGTTTTGGGAACGCGGTTCACGGGAGTTGGTCGCCGATTTTCCATATTCGATCATTGAGAATGACACAAAATACCCGTTTCGATTCCAATGCCCGCAAAGCACCGTGACACGAATTATTTTGAAACACATTGAACAGACTGATTTTGGCAAAGTATTGTTTAATCACGAGTTTGAAAGCGCTGAACAAGACGAAAATTATGTCAAAGTTCTTGCCAAAACTCCAAATGGTGAAGCTGAATTCAATTGTAAATATCTGATCGGTTGCGATGGAGCATTTTCCAAAGTTCGGGAAGACCTGGGCTTAGGATTTGAAGGAAAAACTTACGAAGATCGGTTTTTGCTTGTTTCGACCGATGCAAATTTAGGCGATATTTTCCCGGATATGGGCACCGTGGCATATATTTTTGATCCCGAAGAATGGGTAATAATAATGACTTTGCCTGACACGGTTCGACTTGTTTTCCGACTAAAAACACACGAAAACGCTGATGAAGCCAAACAATTGGAGAATGTTAAAAAACGAATCTCGAATTTTTTGCAAACAGACTTACATTATGAAATAAAAGCTGTTTCGACGTATCAAGTGCACCAGCGAGTAACCGAAAAATTCCGGGTTGGACGGATTATTCTGGCAGGAGACGCGGCACATATTAACAACCCGACCGGCGGAATGGGAATGAATTCGGGCATTCACGATGCGAGAGATCTGGCGACAGCCCTGGTCAAAGCCTTACGCGGCAAACGTGACAATTTATTGGACGAATATGCTGTCAATCGCAAAAAGGTAGCAACAGATATGGTTCAAGCGACGACCGACGAAAACTACAAAAATCTTTCAGCAAGTGACACAAACGCAAGGCTCAAACGCAATCGCGAACTACGCCAGGCGGCTAATGATAAAACAAGTGCGAGAGAATATCTTTTGAAAACTGCGATGTTGGAAGACCGTTTGTAGTCCCGCATTTATGCGGAAATACTTAAAGGAGAAGATTCCGTCAAAAGGTGTGACTACAAAAAATAGAGATGAATTTTATTGACGCAAATACAGATAAAACTGCCGAAACATTCGAGGTTTTTAATCCTTTTACAGGCAAAACGATTGGAAATGTCGCGCGTTCAAATGCCTTTGATGTAAAAAAAGCGATCGAATCTTCCTATCAGGCATTTCCGGATTGGGCGAATCTCGCCGCTTGGGAGCGTGAAAAAATTCTGCTAAATTGTGCTGATGCTTTGGAGGATAATGCCGAAAATCTGACTGAAATCTTGATTGATGAAAGCGGTAGCTGCATCACAAAAGCAAGATATGAAACGAGTTATACGCCTCGTTTAGTTCGGGCGGCGGCTGGCGAAGCGACAAGGCTTTTCGGTGAAACAATGGCGAATGAACGCCCTTCGCGGATGTCTTTTGTGATTCGCGAACCGATTGGCGTGGTTGTTTGCTTCGTACCGTTTAATGCGCCGCTCGCGCTATTGGCAAAAATGGTTGCATTTCCACTGGCGGCTGGAAATACGGTCGTCGTCAAGCCTTCTGAAGAAACGCCGCTGATCGCGCTCGAATTTGCGAAAATTATGTCCGCAGCAGGTTTACCGAAAGGGGTTTTGAACGTCATTAACGGCTACGGATTTGAAATCGGCGAATCTTTGATTACAGATAAAAGAGTTCGCGGCGTTGCGCTGACAGGCTCGACTGCGACCGGGCAAATTGTTGGAAAACAAGCGATTAGCGGTATGAAGCATTTGCAATTAGAACTCGGCGGAAAAAATCCATTGATTGTTTTGAAAGATTTTGATGCCGTAAAAGCAGCCGAAATTGCTGCTGAGGGAATTTTCACACATTCCGGGCAAATTTGTATGGCAAATTCGCGTGTGCTTGTAGAAAGGGAAATCGCAGATGATTTTTGTGCGGAATTGGTCAAAAATTCTGAGTCGCTATTTTTAGGAGATCTGCGAGATGAGCGAACATATTACGGCACTCTAATTAATCAAAAAGCAATTGAAAAAGTCGATCTCCACGTAAAAGACGCGATTGAAAAAGGTGCAAAATTACTCTCCGGCGGACGAATTTTAGAGGGTTTGCGATATGCTCCGACGATTTTGCTTGAGCCTCCGAAAAACTCACTCGCCTGGTGCGAAGAAACATTCGGTCCGATCGTCAGCATTACAATCGTTGAAGATTTGGACGAAGCGATCGAACTCGCCAACGATTCTGATTATGGGTTGAGCGCAGGGATTTTGACAAATGATGTCAAACTCGGTTTCACCGCCGCAAGACAGATCAAAGCAGGTTCAGTTCATATCGGCGCACATCCGTTTCAATCAAATGCGCTCGCGCCGATCGGTGGTTATAGAATGAGCGGCATCGGGCGAAGTGGCGGAAAATATTCGGTTGAAGAATTTACTGAGCAAAAATGGATCAGTGTTGAAATAGAAAGTTTGCCGGTGAAATAATTACTGTAGTCCCACGTTCACGCGGAAGACTGTATTAATCAACATTTAACCGCATAAATGCGGAACTACGAGCTTTTACATTTATGATTTCAGAATTTCAAAAACGACTGGAAGTAGCAAGACAGCCGACACATAGCGGGATGCATCCTTTTACGCAGGCTTGGGTTGATGGAAAATTAACACGCGAACAACTTGGACGTTGGGCGATTCAGCACTATTACTATATCGAACCGATCGCTCAACAATTTGCGGTTCTTTTTTCCCGTTTGCCTGATTTGGATGCCCGGACGCATATGCTTGAAAATTTGATCGGTGAAGAAGATCCGAAAGGTCGTCATCCTGATTTACTTCTTGATTTTGCCCAATATTGTGGTGTCGATCGCCAATTTGCAATGAAAGCAGAATTACGCGGTGAAATTTTGCCGACCACACGGGCGATGCGCTCGTGGATCTGGGAATTGGTTTCACATCGGGATTTGGCAGAAGCTGCGGGTGGAATTATGGTTGGTCTTGAGGGACAACTTCCGACTCTTTATCCGATGTATGTCGAAAGATTGCATCAGATGGGTTTTGACGATAGTCAATTGCAATTTTTCCACGTTCATATCGAAGGTGATACCGAACACGCACACGTTGGTTTGGAAATTGCGGAAAGATATTCGACAACTTCCGATTTACAGGAAAAAGCGATCGGCGCAGTTCGTGCTTCCGGTCAACTGCGTTGGGCGTTTTTGAGTGGGATGTATAAATCAATTGTGTTGGGAGAAAGTTTATAGTTCCGCCATCAGACTGTTTTTCTTTGTAAAATCTTGCCAACAATAACTTTATTATGAAAGACAAAGTCATTCTTGTAACAGGTTCAAGCGGCGGAATTGGGCAAAGACTCGTTGAGCGTTCGCTTTTAACAGGCTCATCTGTGGTTGCTTTTGACCTCAAAGCTTCTGAGATCGAACACGAAAATCTGTTACCGGAAATCGGCGATGTTGCCAACGAAAATGATATTCAGAGATGTATTGCAAATGCTACACAGAGATTCGGCCGAATTGATATATTAGTCAATAATGCCGGAATCGTCGGCAAAGGCCGGGTCGAAGAAACATCGTTGGAAGATTGGCTGAAAGTTTTAAATACAAATTTGACCGGTGCGTTTTTGTTTTCAAAACACACAATTCCAAATCTGAAAAGATCACGCGGAAATATCATTAATCTTTCATCAACCAACGGTTTGACGGGCGGTTCACATTTGAGCGGCGCGGCATATGCTTGTTCCAAAGCTGGAATTATTGCATTGACTAAAAATTTGGCAAGGGATTTGGCTGGTGACGGCGTTCGTGTAAATTGTATCGCGCCGGGTCCGGTTGATACTGAAATGATTCAGCGATTTGGCGAAAATGGCATTGAAGATCTACGTCAAAGTATTCCGTTAAAAGTGCTTGCGACGGCCGATGATGTCGCAAATTTGATTTTCTTTTTGACTTCTGATTCGGCAAAACATATTACTGGCGTGACAATTTCTTTGAGTGGCGGTCTTGTGATGCACTAACTAAGCTCGACTTTGTCCATTTTTTGAAAACATTTTGAAACTAAATCGCCCTATTTTACAAATGTTGAAAAATGAACGCTTAGAGTTTTCAAACATCACTATTTTAACCCGAGGTTGGAAAACTCTTTGGCAAAATCAGAAGGCTAAGTCTTTTATTGACTTTTCTGTTTTTCTAAGCTCGACTTTGTCCATTTTGAAAATCAGCAAAGTCAATAAAAGACTGAGCTTTCTGATTTGGTGTTTCATTTTCAAACATCGGATTAAAACAGCGACATTTGAAAATTATAAGTGATGCGATTGTAACACTTATAAAATC
>JANPDZ010000820.1:0-4031 GCA_031431735.1 Acidobacteriota bacterium
CGACGCACGAAAAGCCGAATTTTGTTTTGGCGGTTGTTCGTGATTCGGGTTTTTGTTCGCTGGCGAATTCGTTTGAAACTCCGGCGAAGGAAAAGGAATGGAATGACGAAAGCAAAGTGATGCGCGAAGGACTGGTTCGCAATTCAATCGAAAAACTGGCGAAACATTGGGATTCGGTTTCGGGTGTTTACGGCGACAATTCAAAAGCCAAGAATTGCGTCAAAATCGCCGAAGCCGATTTGAAAGGTTTGAAAAGTGCGGATGTTGGCAATCTGGAAACTTTAATTCAAAACACGATGAGCGCAATTTTCGCGTAAAGTTCGGAGTCCCGCCTTCAGGCGGAATTTCGTGAGCGTTGAGGTTTTCCGCCTAAAGGCGGGACTCCAAACGCGATTAAAGTGAGGTAAAAATTTATGAAACACACATTACTTTTACGTTTGAAAGCACCGATGCAATCGTGGGGAATTTCGAGCCGCTTTTCCATTCGTGATACGGGCAAAGAACCTTCAAAATCTGGCGTAATCGGTTTGCTGTGCGCCGCGCTTGGCATTTCGCGGGATGAAGCAAATACGAATAATCCGCGATTTGACGTGCTTAGAAAACTGAAATTGAGCATTCGGGTTTTGCACGAAGGCGTAATGCAAAAGGATTATCACACGGCACAACACATTGCCAAAGCCGATGGCGGAACAAAGGAAACCGAACTTTCGACTCGTTGGTATTTGGCGGACGCAGATTTTTTGGTTGGTTTGGAAAGCGAAGATTTACCGCTTTTGGAAAGTTTGCAAAATGCTCTGAAAAATCCGAAATGGCAATTGTTTCTCGGACGGAAAGCATTTGTGCCTTCCGTTCCCGTTTATTTTGCCGAAAACGGATTACAAACAGGCGAAAATATTCTGCAAGAATTTGAAATTGAGAGCAAATCAAAGGAGCAACGCTTGATTATTGAAGATGAAAGCGGCAATGAGGTGCGCCAAGATGTTCCGCTCGATTTTGCGAACAGGCGTTTTTCGATTCGGCGTGTCCGCACCGAGTTTATAAAACCAAAAGGAGAAGAAAAAGATGACGGAAATATTCTTAACGAAAATGATTTTGAATCCGAAATGTCCGCAAGTGCGGCGTGATTTGGGGAATCCGCAGGAATTGCATCGAACGGTTTCAAAAGGTTTCCCCGAAATCGAAAATCAGGAAAATTTGAAACATCACGAGCAAACCACTCCGCGCAATAAATTCAACATTTTGCATCGTTTGGAAGTTGACAAACATCGCGGCAGAGCGGTTTTGTTGGTGCAGTCAACCGTCAATCCCGATTGGAGTTTTTTGCCTGCTGATTATGCCGATGAACTTAGGCAAAGAAGCGTTCACGAGCAATACGGGCAAATCGAAAACGGAATGACTTTGATGTTTCGTCTGCAAGCAAATCCGACCAAACGAATTGGCAATTCCGACCAAATTGCTCACGAGCGTTTCAAAGATAAAAAGAATCGACGGCGCGTCGAACTTCGTACCGATGAAGAAAGAATCAAATGGCTGAAACGCAAAGGTGAAGAAGTCGGATTTCAACTTGCAAATATCAAAGTTTCGCCAATCCCGAATGTCGCTTCGGTCGAAGAAGGAAAAATCAATTTCCGGAAAGAAAGAAGTTCTCCCAAAATCACCTTTGGCTCGGTCGTGTTTGACGGTGTTCTGGTTGTTACAGATGAGGTGAAATTCAAAGAATCAATCGTCAGCGGAATCGGCACGGGCAAGGCTTACGGGTTTGGGTTACTTTCGATTGCCAAGAGTCAAAAGGCTTAAGGGCAGTGTTTTTAATTTTTTAGGGATGATTATTGGGATTATCAACCAACAAACCTTCAGCGGTGGCGGCAATATTCAGATGGTTATCGGCTGAAATAATTTTCTCTATGCACGTGGAGATGAACCGAACTGATGTCGAAGAAAAGAGCCGGCACTTATATTTTCTCTACGCACGTGGAGATGAACCGCGGTTTGCCAATTACTTCAACGGGCGCGTAGGTTTCTTCTTCTTTGTCTTTTGAACGCTTGGGAATTTCGCTGATGAGACCTTTGGCAAGCAGGATTTGTTCAATTTCGTCTTCGCTTGGAGCAAGAGAAGAAGTTTTTCTCAAGTTTTTTTGCAAAGTCTTGACAATTTCCATTTGAACGCTGGTTGGAAATGTTTGAACTGTGCTGATAATTTCTTGCGGAGTCATTTCCATAATTTTTGCCTCAACCAAATCGGGATTATATATGTTTTAGCGCGAATTATCAATAAAAAGGAGTACACAAAATGCGATTAAAAGACCTTAATACTTTACCGAAAGTGCGTGACAGTTTCAGTTACTTGTATGTCGAACATTGCAAAATCGAACAAGATGCAAAGGCAATTGCCTTTTACGATAAAGATGGCAAAACCGCTGTCCCGTGCGCTAATTTGACGACTTTGCTCGTCGGCCCCGGCACGACCATCACACACGCCGCCGTCAAAACTTTGGCGGACAACGGTTGTTTGGTAATGTGGTCGGGCGAAGGGGCGGTGCGTTTCTATGCGGCGGGAATGGGCGAAACCAGGGGCGCGCGGCATCTTTTGCGACAAGCCTTTTTGAGTTCGATTCCGTCGCTTCGCCTGCGTGTTGTCAGACGAATGTATGAAATGCGTTTCGGCGAAAAATTGTCCGAAGAATTAACTCTCCAACAAATTCGCGGAAAAGAAGGAGTGCGTGTCCGGACGGCTTATTCACAAGCGGGTGCGGCAACCGGAGTTGAATGGACAGGTCGTTCCTACAACCGCAATGACTGGAAAGATTCAACTCCGATCAACCGCGCACTTTCGGCGGCAAACAGTTGTCTTTACGGCGTTTGTCAAGCGGCAATCGTTTCCGCCGGATATTCGACCGCGCTTGGTTTTATTCATACCGGCAAAATGCTTTCGTTTGTTTATGATATTGCCGATTTATATAAAGCCGATTTAACGATTCCGCTCGCTTTTCAGACGGTCGCCGAATCAGAATTCGATTTGGAAAGCCGTATTCGCCACGCTCTGCGCGATAAATTTCATCAGGAAAAGTTTCTGCAACGTATAATTCCCGACATCGAAACAGCATTGAACGTCAAAACTGAGGATGCTGAAGTTTTGTTCGATTTCGACGATGCCGCGCCCGGTGGTTTGTGGAACGGCGACGACTCTTCGGTCAGCGGTGGTGTCAATTGGGCAGATTCGGGCAAGGAGGACTAAAAAATGGTTGTATTTTTGATGGAAAAAGTTCCCGTTTCATTGCGGGGTGAAATTACACGTTGGATGTTGGAATTGCGTCCCGGCGTTTTTGTCGGCAATATCTCAGCTCTTGTCCGGGAAAAACTCTGGGAAATGGTTTGCCAAAAACTCAAAGGCGGCGCGGTTACTCTTCTTCAAAGCGCGGCAAACGAACAAGGCTATAAAATCCGCACTTTCGGCGACACAAATAGAAAGGTGAAAGACTTTGACGGACTTCAACTCATCGTCATTTCCGAGAAAACCAACAAGTGATATGATTTTGACTTAGATAGGTTCAAAACAAGTCTGGATCAATGTTTTACAAGTATTTTCTCTACGCACGTGGAGATGAACCGAAAGGCAAAAACAAACACGAAAAGAATCACCAATTTTCTCTACGCACGTGGAGATGAACCGCTCTCAAAGGATATGTTTTGAGCGACGTGCGGATTTTCTCTACGCACGTGGAGATGAACCGAACTTTGTCAAGGCGGGTAGTTCGCATTTGGGATTTTCTCTACGCACGTGGAGATGAACCGTTTGCTTTGTAAATCTTGCTCGGCAAGACCTTATTTTCTCTACGCACGTGGAGATGAACCGAAAATGAAATTTAACGGTGAAATTTGGATGAAATTTTCTCTACGCACGTGGAGATGAACCGTTTGTTTGCCTCAATTAATTCCTTTTGAATGAATTTTCTCTACGCACGTGGAGATGAACCGTATGAGCATAGAAGTTCAATGTTTTAGAAGAAATTTTCTCTACGCAAGTGGAGATC
>JANPDZ010000821.1:0-2403 GCA_031431735.1 Acidobacteriota bacterium
GAGAAAAGAGGAAAGGTTAGCAAACAATTGCCAGTAAATTTGAGGTCAGGAAGGGTTGTTTGACGCCCGCATTTGTCAAAATGTGAATTCCTATCTTTTTACTGACGCATTACTTTTCAAGCGTTTTGAGTCCCGCGTTTACGCGGCAAATTCTTTAACAGTTAAGGCGTTGCGCGTAAACGCGGGACTCAAAACTTCTAAAATTCAAATGGAAAAAACTTTGTCAGAAATTGAATTTGAACAAATAGTTGCCGAAATCCAAGAAGAAATTGACAGTTTTACCTAGGTGATAACATTACTGAGCGGTCTAAAAATTGCGTTGCCTGGAAAATAAGAAATTTGCCCGCGAATAAACGCTAAAAGACGCTAAAAAAAGCGAAAATGATTCGATCTGATTTTCTTTTTCGTGTATTTCGCGTCATTTCGCGGGCAAACTTCTTAAAAACAACAATAAATTTCAACTAAGCAATAACTATGCCGCTCAGTAATGAGGTGATAAAGGAACTTTAGCCGATGAAGGATTTAAATCTTTGGCTAAAAAATTTAAGATTGAGATTGAGGTTGAAAGTAATGATGAATAAACACTTTTCATTTTTAATAATTTGTAGTCTTTTATTAACAGGCATCTCCATAAAGGCTGAAACGCCCGACAATAATGCGCCGAAAGCGATTCGCCAAACTCCGCCACCGCCGCAATTTTCCAATGCTGAAAGGCAAACCGAACTTGCCACACGCCGCGCCAACGTTTTCGCTGAAATGAAGAACAATTCAGTGATGATCCTGATGAGTACGGAACCAAAGGTTTATACCAACGATGTTGATTTTCTCTATCGTCAAGAAAACAACCTTTATTATCTGACGAACCTTAAACAAAAAGATGCGAAGCTCGTTCTTGTCAAAAGCGGGGACACCTCGCGGGCTATATTATTTCTTCCCAAACGCGAGCCACAGAACGAAACTTGGAACGGACATATGTATTCGACCGAAGAAGCCGCAAATATTTCCGGCATCAAAACCGTACTCGACGCGAGCCAATACGAAAAGTTTTTCAATCAGTTGATCAACAAACAAACCAATAAAGTAAATGAAATTGTGCTACCGACAGCTTTACAAAACCTTTATTTACTTATTCCTGAATATGATTTTGAAACTGAAGACACACGAGAATACCAGCGTGAATGGGATTTAGCGCAAACACAGGCAACAGTTTCATCTGACGATAAAACCGGAATTCTCAAATACGAAGCGACGGGAAAATATCAGATTCTCAACGCGAAACCGATCTTCACAAAACTGCGTCAGGTCAAATCACCGTACGAAATAAAACTGATACAGCACGCGATTGACATCACCATCGAAGCCCATATGCGGGCGATGGCGACCTCACGACAGGTCACGATGGAATACGAAACACAAGCCGAAATTGAATATGTTTTCCGCCGCCGCAACGCCGATTACTGGGGTTATCCGTCAATCGTCGGTTGCGGTCTGAACGCGACGACCTTGCACTACGAAGAATCGCAGGGCAAGGTCACACAGGGCAACTTGATGCTGATGGATATTGGTGCGGAATACGACCATCTGACGGCAGACGTGACGCGGACATTCCCTGTCAACGGCAAGTTCACAAAAGAACAAGCGGAAATTTATCAAATCGTCTATGACGCGCAAGAAGCCGCCGCTAAAACTATTAAACCGGGTGCAAAATTCGGCGATCCGGCAAAAGCTGCGAAAGATGTGATCGAAGCCGGACTTGCTAAACTCGGTTTGATTACCGCAATCGGCGCAAACATTCCCGGCGTTTTTGAGGAATATCCTGATGGCAATGGCGGAATTGTAAAAATTCCCGTTAAGCAGTCTTTTCTATGGTATATGCACGATTGGGGACACTGGCTCGGAATGAACGTCCACGATGTCGGCGGCGGCGGCAATACGATTCTCAAACCCGGAATGATAATGACCAACGAACCCGGCATCTATGTCCGCGAAGACGCACTAAACTATTTCGACTCGTCCAAACCCGAAATCAAAGCGTGGCTCGGCAAAATCCGTCCTTCGTATGAAAAATACAAAACCATCGGTGTTCGCATCGAAGATGATATGCTCGTGACCGATACGGGCGTTGAATGGATGACCAAAAACCTGCCGCGTAAGATGGACGAAATCGAGTATTTTATGGCAAATGCCCAGAACGAAATCAAGCTCGGTTTGACAGAAAATCGTGTCAATCCGCGCCTTGCGGTTTTCGATCCAAACGCCAACATTCTGCAAATGGCAAATGTTTTCGATTGGAACGCTCCGCAATCCGCCAAAACCGTCCGCTCCGGCTGGATTTTCGACGGAAAACCGGCGGCAAATACGCGCTTGAATCATTTGGGCGAATAATAAAAGTTTTGAGTCCCG
>JANPDZ010000822.1:0-6698 GCA_031431735.1 Acidobacteriota bacterium
ACCCATCAGCGAGTTTTATAAATGTCTTTCTCGGTTTGATGGTTATCAATCAGCTTGCAAACAATGTAACCGCGAATTAGACAAAGAAAGATACAAAACAAATCCTTCGTCGAAAAATAATTCAACTAAAAAATGGCGAAAGAAAAACCCACTGGCAGTTATTGCGATGAAGGCTAACAGACGTGCGCGAGAAAAGTCTGCTATTGGAAGTTTCGACAAAAAAACAATCGAAAGCCTTTACATCAAACAAAAAGGTAGCTGCGCCTGTTGCGGAGTTTTCTTAGACGGTATTTTCCAAGTTGACCACATTATTCCACTAACTCGCGGCGGCTCAAATTTACCCGAAAACCTTCAATTACTAACTCCTTTGTGCAATCAATCAAAAGGCGCAAAAACGATGGATGAGTTTATGCAAATCAAAATGGAGGTGCTTAATGGCACAAAAAACTGAAACACCAATTGAAAGGTTACTTCGAGCTTTTAAAATGTTAAAACCAGAAAGTCAACTAACTTATGCTCAATACTTTGAGAATAGATTGCAACTAGAAACACTTAAACCGAAAAAGAAAAAAGAACCTCGCTTTGAATTCCCGCCCTTTTCACTTTCCGCCGATGAAATTCAAATGCTTTGGGAAAACGACAATAAAAGTGGCGCGTTTTCAGAACTTGACCGCGTGGCTAACAACATTTGGAATACTTTAAATAATCCCAATACACCTGAAATTGTGAAAGAACATATCAAACAGTATGTTCGTGATTTAATTAATTTCGATTTTATGGATTACAGAGCGGCAATTCAAATGCTTTTTATTTTGGCTTGTATGAATATTTCTGAAATCCCTTTTGTGCCTAATAAAAAATATATCGAAACCTTAACAGGCAACAATATGGAAAAGGCGATTGAAGAAACCAAAAAAGATTTCAACAAGGATTTTTATTTGTTCCAATCAATCGAAATCAATGAAGTGCAAAAACTGGCGGATGAATTAATTCTTTCCACAAATCAAGAAGATAATCCGCTAAACTTAGCGCGTTTAATTCACAGTATTGGCAATGAGCCAAATCCGACATATCGGAAAAATTTAGTCGATATTGTTATTTTCGAGTGCTTTAATGAAGAGATGCGATATAGTGATGAATATTTCACTTTTCTTGATGTAATAACTAAACATCCTTTTAATGCCGATTAAAAATTATCAAATTAAAATAAAAGGTAGCGAGTCACATTCACGCTACCTTTTTAGCGTTTTCTAATATAAAAGGCGGCATCTTCGCAAGCCTTTCATACTTTAAGAGATAAATTGTCAAAGAACTAAAAGCCTGTGCTTATCTAAAACCTTTTACCTTTGCCCACTGATTTCATTTGCACATCATTTGTAGTTTTGCGTAGAACTTCCAACCCAACACCGTTAGGCATTGTCTTTAATTTCAACTTTAATTCGTGAAGTCCGTCGCCGATATTATCAATTTGCGCTTCGACTTTTTCACTTCCGTTTAGACTGATTTTTAATGTAATTTCTCGCGCCATTATTGCTGTTTACTCAAAGCCTCAAAAAGTGATTTGGTGTAAATCTTAAATAATCTGTCGTGTTGAAGTTCGGCATCACGCCACACCTCAATTAATTGCCACTCGAAATACTCAAGATTTTCTTTGTCAAGATGCCCTGCGTTATCCAACCGAACGAGCGATTCGATTCTGCCGATGATTCTCTGTTTGACGGCTTCCGGCGAACTTGACTGATTCAATAGCGGAGGTTTGCCTTTACATCGTTGACAGTCAAGGCAAACCATTTTCCGTTCTTCATACTCTCCTCCGGTTGCCGCCCAAATATCGCACGAATCGCCCGGACAACGATAGAAACTATCACCGCCGCCTTCACCGTATAAAGCGGCGACTCTTTCTTTTATCGCATCCTCGAAGAGTGCTACTTTTTTTCAGCAGACGAGATTACCGATTCAAAAAATGCTGTGACAAAGGCGGCTTTGTGATGAAGCGGAACTCTGCCATCGTAGCCTTCGACTCGCGGACCCAGTTTGTCGAAGAAGTCTGCTTTCTTCTTCATACTTGCCGGAATCTTCAAAGCCGATTCATCCAAACCTTTTTCAATCAACGAAATTCGTGAACGAATAACCGCATACGAAGCGATGTCGGCAGGTTTTTTATCGGCAAAAGTGCATTTAGTTGTCAGAATTTTGCTGTCAAAATAACAGGTCAACGTAATGGTATGACTTGAAATCGAGTTGCCCCACGAACGCTGTTTCACCGTTTTAGTCTTGTCCGAGTGGACAATTTTGAACGCTAACAGTTTATTGATTCCGGCTTGTTTTTCGTCGTGAGGAATCAAGGCTTTCCAGTTTTCCGGCGTATCGCCGTCGTAGCCTTTGACCTCAATGCAAAGCTCGTCAAACAAATACTCGTCCGCCTCGACCGAGTTGGTTTTTACATCGGTTGTCTGCTTGCCGTCGCCTTCGAGCGAGACTTCACGCAAGCGGTCAAAGGCAATCAAGGCTTCATCCGGCAAACCCTTAAAGACTTGCGTAATTTCATAGCGCGAATCTTCATCTTCAACCTCAAAGGTAAACGACTGCGGCGCGTCAGCATCGTACTGCGGCGCGTCAGCATCGTAAAGAACCTGTGCCTTTTGCGGTTCGCCTGGCGGATCTTCGCCGCGAATTAAAAGTTTTTCTTGGGCTGTTTCTAACATTGTTTTTCTCCTGAATTAAAAATTAAAAAGCTGTGCTGTAAAGCAGGACATTGTTGGTCAGTTCGATTTGGAAGAGCTTGGCTGCCGCCGTATCGAATAACGCTTTGCCTTGAATCGCAAACTGCCAGATGCCGTTGGCTTCGACGGGTTTCGTCGTTTTGTATTTGGCGATATTGATGGTCGTTTTCAGTTCGTATGGAATCGCGCCTTCGATAATTCCGCCCGTCGCCGTCAGCACAAGACTAATCGGGCGTTGGTCTTGAACACAGGCAAATTCGGGCGATGATGCTGCCATATCAACCTGAAAATTAAAATCAAGCGTCTGTTTGTCGAACTCATACGCCGAGCGAATCATTCCCGAATCGGGATTGCCGGGCGTAAGAAACAGTTGACAACCGGGTTTGTAGCCGGCATCGCCGAGCATCGTCTTTTTGAAGGCAATTTCAAATGACCGGTATCGGCAACCGTAAGCCGTGTTGTAACTTCCGCCGTCGTTCGGCGTAATTGCCATCTGCGTATTAAAAAACTTATAAAGTCCCGTCAGATTCGTGACAGTCGGCGTGGCTGTCGGCGGATAGGTAATCGCCGGGTCATTGACGATTTTGCCTGAACCGAGCAGATTAAAATCGCACATCAAAACTCCGGCTTCTGAACCTTTCAGAACAAAACCGTCTGACACTGCGCCGTGCATCAATTTGTGCCAGCCTGAACCGACGTTCTCAACGTAGGTGACAGCTTTGTCTTGCCGGGTAACTGTCGGATCAGTTGGAACGAAGGTGTGTTTGCGTGAAAGAGTTCCGCCTGCGGGAGTCGTCACGGTGTCCGCCATATTCAGATAAAAGACCTTGCCGAGTTCCTGCGCGAAGCCTGGCATCGAGTGCGAAACTTTCGCGTCGTGAGCTTCAAGCCATTCTTCGGTTTCGGTGTTATAGCCGTGCGACCATTCTGCGTTGTCGGCAATGCGCGGATCATATTCAATCGTATTCGCATCGCTGACAATCAGTTGCTTGAAAGCCGCTGCGGCAATCGCCTTTTGAGTTGCGTAATCGGTCTGCACCGCCCACGCATATTTTCTGTTTGTTTTGGTATCCGCCATTATTCAGTTCCTCCTTCCGTCTTTTCCTCTGCCTGTTTGGTAGTCAAGATTTCTTCCAACCCGTGTTCACGAATCAGCCAGTCGGCAAATTCGCGGCTCTTTGTTTGGACTGTTCCGCCCGGTTTTAATTCCGCCTCGAAATTTCCCTGACTGACAAATTCCGCCGTTGGTTTTTTCGGGACTTTTAATTTCAAAAACATTTCTCGTTTCTCCTTTAAGAATTTGTATAACTTGCGCCCGTTGGATTGATAATCAACGGAATATTAGCAACGGCAAACGGTTCGCCGTCCAGTGAATCGTAACCGCGTCCGCCACGTTGAAGAAGCGAATCGCACACCCGATTATTTAAGTCTGCTTTCGCTCTGAAAAGCGCGTAAATCGCTTTTTGGATTTCAAATACGTCTGACAACGCCGGTTGCCGACTCGTCTTTTGCTTGCCTTCGACGCGAACAAAACAAGCCAAAGTGATGAGCGCGTCATATTCTTTTTCGTCCGTGCCATAAGGTGAAAACTGGCTGACACAATCGCTGATCCTGACACCGCGATTAGATTTGATTTTCTGGAAAATCGTGTCGTGCAATTCCAAACTGTACAGTACGGAATCAACAGCAGCAGCCGCGATTTCTTCAGCTAAAAAATCAAAGACTAAAATTTCCGATGGTTTCTCAGCCATTTACGCCATTGCTCCCAAAAACATTCCGCCTGAATTATCGGTTAGTGCCGGAATATCGAATAAATTAATATTCCAATTTTCAGATTGATGCGAGCCATTTCTCCAACTGCTTTCTGTTACCCAAACCAAATCATTTTCAAAATGCGCCATCCTCATTTCAAATGCCGAGCCGCCTGTTTTTTTGTGAAGGACGTTGGAATTGCCCATTATCCAATTTCCGTAAGCATTTCGACTGCGTCGGGAACGTCTTGGATTTGGACTGAATACGTCTTGAACTGCCCATTGCCCCAACGGAGTCGAATAATAGCCAGAACGCACAGTTGAATCGTCAACCGTGAATCCGAAATAATGACGAGAAGGGTTATATCTAAACGGATTGATAAAACAAAAACCTACTTCAACTAACGAAACCCCGCCATTTCCCCCAGCCTCGCTTATATCGCCCGATTGAATACTAAAAGTACCTGCCGCACTACTGCGGGTGTTAGCTTGCTCTAACGCTAGAAGGTTTCCACATCTAGCGTGTCCGAGTGTATACCGGAATCCCGACGGTGCTTCAATTGCCGAGGAGAAGAACGCGGAAACAATTTGCACCGTCGCACCTGTGCCGACTGCCGCGCAAACCGTGTTTTTAGAATATTCAAAAAACGTCGCCATACTCTATAACTCTTCAAAAATAACCGTTGCCGAAACGACGGATGTGCCGGATGCAGACCGCATCGAAACAATTTCAGAGTTGACGTAGTAAATCTCTTCTCCTGGTGCGGCAACCCATCGAATCATTCCGCCAAAAGCATTTAAGGCGAGCGAGAGAATTGGATTACCGACGAGCGTTTGAGTGCTTGCCTTTCCATATACTCCTGCGGCGGCTGGACTCCGTGAATTAAACTTCTCAGGCGTAATGGCAGTATTTGCCGTGTAGGTTGTTCCCGCACGTTGCACCGAGATACGATTAACCGCTGATGTCGTTGCTTCCCCGCCGATTATAATTTCTAAAATTCTTCCTTGACCTGCCGCAGCCGCTTGCACACTCAAAAGGTCTGCCGTAATAGAAAGCGTCGCACCTGCATTGATAATCGAATAAACTGGATCGGATGGATCAAAAACACGATTCAATAATTCATATCGTTGCCAAAATGATTCGCTACGATTTTTGACAGCATCAATGTCCAACCCGGATAAACGATTCTCATTTTTGAAATACTGCGCTCGCCATTTTTCTTTAAGGTCGTTTGAAATTTCAATTGCGAATTGCCGGTTGTTCTTTTTGATCGCCTTCAAATCGAATTCTAATTGTGCGAGATTTAGATTCCGCACGTCAGTTTCTTTTATTTGCGCTAAATTATTCATTTTTAATAACCTTTGACAAATCCAACGACGTAAAATTTATCTGTCGTTGCGTTGTAAATAGCCGTCAGAAAGTCCCTCTTGCTTGGCGTTGTGGTTAGAACAACCGCCGTAATAGTTGTGCCAAACGCGAACTTTGTGTCCAGCGTAATTATTCGACCTCCCGTGTCGTCCTGAATCAATTCCCAAACTATCTGCTGTCCGTCGTAAGCATTTGTCGGATTGCCGAGCGTTCGATTGTTGCCGAGCGTCACGCGGAAACGATGTCCGAGTCCGGCATTGGTGGCAATCGTTGCCGCGTCCGTCAGCGCGATTGCCGGTTCTTTTCGCCTGCTCAAAACGTCCATATTACGATTACGCCCAAATTACATAACTAAATTGATTCGAGGTCGGCGCAACTGCAAAATTAAGCCGCAACGTATTCGTATCTGGACGCGACACGTCGCAGAGAATTGTGTCCCACGGCGAAGCATTTCGATAGATTTCAACCTGCACATTGCGCGTCGCAAAATTGTGCGAAATATCAAACTGCGTTGCCGATGTGTCGCCGATATTGCCCGTCGCCCGTTTGACACGATTTGTCCAGTTCGCTAATTTTGCCGGAGTGATTGCCCGCGCATCGTCCGTGCCGGTGTCGGTTTCAGACTGCGTAGCAATTTCGATAATGCCGGCTGAGGTTTCTGAAGCCGAACCTGCGCCCGTGCCGAACTGTGTCCACGCCACCGCGCCGGAATCAATCGTAAAATTGACCGAAGTTTGTCGCCAACTTGTTCCGGCTGACGTTCCTTCTTCGACGGTCGTAATTGCCTGTTCGAGCTCTGCGCTGGTCGAACAATCCGCCGATCGCGTCATCGGCGTGGCTGCGCCATTCCAAACA
>JANPDZ010000823.1:0-8827 GCA_031431735.1 Acidobacteriota bacterium
CACACGCCTTGCGCCAACAATGCAAACGCCGGAACGTGCTTGGCATTCGTTTTCGCCATCGGCGCAAAAAGATAGCCGTCTTTCGCCTTTGCGTAAGAAACCCGCGAACCCGATAAGATCAAGCCGTTGTTGCATCCAAAAGTCGAGATCATCAACGCAATCGCGATGATGATAACGCCCGGCGCACCGAAGATTTGCTCCATCACGGCAGTTGCGACGCGGCCGTTCGGCGCGTTTTGTAAAGCCGGCAGCGAAAGCGTCACGAGATATGACAGATTTGCCAATAAATACAAACTGACGACGATCACGCAACCGATAATCAAAGCGCGCGGTAAATTTCGCGCCGGATGTTCGATTTCGCCGCCCGTAAAGGTTACATTGTCCCACGCCGATTGCGAAAAAAGCGGTCCCGCCATTGCTTTGCCTAAAACGACAATGAAAGCGAGAGAACCGAGAGCGGCTGCCGCCGGTTGCGCGTCTTTCAAATTCCAGCCGTTTGCCGCCGGATTCCACCAATCGGCGGTGAAAAGTGCGCCGCCCGAATTCCAACCGAAAAATATCCCGACGATCACCAACCCGAACAACGCCGCCGTTTTGGTAAAGGTGAATGTGTTTTGAATCCATTTCCCGACTTGCAAACCGCGCGTGTTAATAAAGGTCAAAAGTAAGATACTGATGATGGCAAGAAGCTGCTGCGTCGAAAGACTAACGGCGTAAGAGCCGAAAACGATCGGCGATATTAAATAATAAGTGCCGGAAAGCGGTAGATCGAACCAATGTCGCAAGAGAGGAAAATAAATATGCGGAAATAAAATTCCCGTGAAGTTGGCAAAAGCGACGGCGACTGCCGCGATCGTGCCGCTTTGCACGATCAGAAACTGCGCCCAGCCGTAAAGAAAACCGACGGGTTTGCCGTAGGCTTCGGTCATAAAAACATAAGGACCGCCGGCTTTCGGCATCGCGGCGGCCAGTTCGCCGAAACACAATGCGCCGGTGATCGTCATTATTCCCGCCAAAAGCCACGCGACCAGCAGCCAACCCGGCGCGCCGAGAAGCCGCGATGATTCCGCCGAAACAATAAAAATTCCGCTCCCGATCATCGAACCGACGACGATCATCGTCGCATCCAATAAACTCAACTCGCGCACAAGCCGTTTGTTGTCAACCGTTTCTTCGCTCATATTATTCCTCTAATCATCTTTTTAGATTTGAGTTATCGCACAAATTGTGATGAGGATCTATTCGCCCTTTTCTTGAATTGTTATGCGATCATTCCGGTAAAAGCTATTACACTTTTTATTAAATTTATAATCAAAATGAATGGTTTAACCAACGGAATAAGTGAAAAGTGATAAGTGATAGGTCACAACGAGCTGTGACCTATCACCTATCACTTTTCACCTATCGCTTATTCCGAATTGAATTCAACTCTTGTAAGCAGGTGAGCATAAGTTTTGCGACATTTTGCTCTTCGTTCAGAGTCCACGCACAAGCTTTGTTTCCGCCAGCGAAGCGCGGCGGAAATTCAAAGTGCGTTCCGCGTTTGGACTCTGAACGAAGCAAAATACTTGATTACTTATGCTGACCTGCTTAACTCCTACATTTAAAGCAAATCTATCAGTTTTTCAAGCCCGCTTTTGACATCTGCGCCGAGATGCACACGCAGAGCGCGGCGGTTTCTATCCAATAAAACCTGAAAATCACCGCGCGCCTGCGCTGCTTTGACCACGCCAAACGTGTATTTTTGTCCGGGAACGGCGAAATCTTCCGTGTCGTCCGACGTGATTTGCAGAAAAACGCCGTTGTTTGCGCCGCCTTTATAGGCTTGTCCGGTCGAATGCAGAAATCTTGGTCCGAAACCTAAACAAGTTGCCGTCAATTCTTTGTGCAAAACAGTTTTGCGAATCTTTTGTAAAAGCTCTTCCGTTTCGGCATTCATTTCGATATATGCAAGAAGCGCGAAATAATCGTTTTCCTGCAGATGGCGGATGTGCGACGCAAGATATTTCCGTAAAGATTTTTCGCCTTCGTGAAATTTATCGAGCGACGCGGCATATTCGGCGCTCGTAAAAAGTTTGATGCCGTCCGCTTCAAAGATCGGCGTTTCTTCGGGAAGCGCACCCGTTTGCTCGTATTCTTCGGTGATCTTCTTCGCTTCGATCTTTGCCGCTTCAACGTCGGGCTGATCGAACGGATTGATTTTCATGATCGCGCCGGCGACGGCGGTCGCAAATTCCCAACGGAAAAATTCCTGTCCGAGGTTTGCTTTTTCGCTAAGTTCGATCTTGATCGTCGGATGCCCGTGAAACTCAAGTACGTCAAGTTTTTCGTCCAATGAATTATTGGTTGAACCGCTTAGTTTCAAATAAGCAAACACGCGGTCGTCGCTGTAATCTTCGACTGTTAAAAGCGATTCGCGGTCAACGGGAATGATCGAAACGCCTTCTTTGCCGGCTGATTCGGCAATCAGTTGTTCGAGCCACGCGCCGGCATCATAGATTTCGGGCGATGTGAAGATCGTCAGTTTATCTTTTCCGCTTTGTTGGCATACGCCGAGGATCGTTCCGAGAATCGCGCCGGCGTTTTCGCGCGGATTTTCAATTTTACAAGCTGCGACCATTTCTGCAGCGCGTGTGAGAAAATCTTCAACATTCAAATCAATTGCCGCGCCCGCCGCAAGTCCAAAAGGCGAAAGCGCGCTGAATCGGCCGCCGATTTCCGGGTTGCCGAAAAATATCTTTCTGAACCCGTCGCTCTCGGCGACTTTTTGCATTTTTGAATTCGGGTCGGTGATCGCGACAAATTGTTTGCCGGCGTTTTCTTTGCCGACTTTTTCAGAAACTTTGTCAAAGAAATATTGCTTGAAACAATTCGGTTCAAGCGTCGAGCCTGATTTGCTGGCGACGATAAAGAGAGTTTTTTCGAGATTCAGTTTCGATTCGATCGCCAAAATCTGCGCCGGAACGGTCGAATCCAAAACGTGAAAGTTTTTTGCGCCGAAGGTGATTGAAAGAACTTCGGGACAAAGCGACGAACCGCCCATTCCCATCAGCAAAACATCTGTAAATCCGGCGGATTTTAGATCAGTGGCGAAATCTTTATATTCCTGAGTTTTTTTGAGTTCAACTTCGACCGAATCAAGCCAGCCGAGCCATTTTGCTTCGTCCGTGTCGGTCCAAACACTCGCATCTTTCGACCAGATGCGGTTGATCTTGTTTTCCGTTTGCCATTCTTCGAAGGTCGAAGAGACGGCTTTTTCCAATTTTTCGGGTAATGAATAAGTTAAAGAATTAAGCATAAAAATAATTTACCACAGAGAACGAAAAAATAATTGTCCGCAGAGAAACACGGACTCAGACAATAAGAAAACTCGAGGATTGGATCAGCCGCGAATTCGGAACAACTTTTCAATCGCGCCGCGTTTAACCGCTGAAATAATTGATAATTGATAATGAATAATTGATAAAGCGGTTTCGTGAACGACGAAATTTATCAATTATCAATTATCAATTATTCATTATTTCAGTAAGTTTTCTTAGCTGATACCGAGGTTAAGAAAACAAAATCCGTGTTTCTCCGTAGATAATTCTTCTTAAAAATTACAAAGCAATTTTCGGATAGCTTTCGAGTTTCGCATCAAATAAAATCATAAACTATGGAAACAGAAATTTATTGGAAAGCGGTTCAGAATAACGACACAAGATTTAACGGCGCATTTGTTTACGGTGTCAGTTCGACGCGCATTTACTGTAAACCGTCGTGTTCGTCGAAATTGCCGAAACGCGAGAACGTGCAATTTTTTGATGATTTCAATAAAGCTGAAACGAAAGGTTTTCGCGCTTGTCTGCGTTGTCGCCCGCAAAGTGAAACAGCGAATCTGCAAACGGAAATCGTGCTTCGTGCTTGTCGGATTCTCGAAACTGAAGAACAAATTTCGCTCGAAAATTTAAGCGCGGAATTAAAGCTGAGCGCGACTCATCTGCAAAAGATCTTCAAAGAGATCATCGGCGTTTCGCCCAAGAAATTTGCTGAAATAAAACGTCTGGAAAAATTCAAAAGCGAACTCAAAGGCGGAAATGATGTGACGAGCGCGATGTATGAAGCCGGATTTAATTCGAGCAGCCGGCTTTACGAAAATGTGTCCGCCAAACTCGGAATGACTCCGAACACTTATGCGAAAAAGGGAAAAAATATGAAGATAGATTACACGATCACTGATTGCGATCTGGGAAAACTACTCGTTGCACGAACCGCCAAAGGCGTTTGCGCCGTGACATTTGGCGATGATGAAAAAACATTGACGGAAAATTTATTCAAAGAATATTCAAACGCTGAAATCGAACAGAACAATGCAAGCTTGCAAGATTATGTCGAAGCGATTCTGGCAAATCTCGACGGAAAAAAGAAGGTTTTCGATTTGCCGCTGGATTTGCAGGCGACCGTCTTTCAAATGCGCGTCTGGGAAGTTTTGCGAAAAATTCCTTACGGCGAAACGGTGTCTTATTCAGACGTTGCCGAAACTCTTGGCAACAAAAACGCGGTTCGCGCCGTCGCGACGGCGTGCGCTTCAAATCGTGTTGCACTGGTAATTCCGTGTCATCGCGTCGTCGGCAAAAGCGGTAATCTAAGCGGTTATCGCTGGGGCGTTGAACGCAAAAAGAAAATTTTAGAAAGAGAGAAAGAATAATCAGAAATGGGACACGGATGAACGCCGATGCAGGCGGATTCTCGCAGATAAAATCATAAAATAATTCGCGTTCGCAACGCCGAAGCCGATTGTTTCGTAGCGCGGATCGAAAGTTTATAAACTGAATCGAACCGTTGCAATTTCAGCGAATCGGTGTAAATTTATTTTTAATGAGCTTTCAAAATGTATTCGTCAAAATCCTTCTGCGTGTGACGAATTATAAAAAAAGGCGCGCAAAGTTGAGTTTTGAAGAAAGGCAAGCCGAAAATCTCCCCAAACCGCCCGAAAAAATTGCCGATAAATTTGCGTGGGAAATGGTTGCGGTTGACGGCGCCAAAGCCGTCTGGCTTAGTAAAGAGAACTCAGCAAACGGCGTGCTGGTTTATCTTCACGGCGGAAGCTACAACGCGGGCGCGTTCAAAGAGCAATGGCAATATCTGGCGGAGATGTGCGAACGGACAAAAATGGCGGCGTTGTTGATTGATTACCGGCTCGCGCCGCAAAATCCTTTTCCCGCCGGATTGGATGATGTTTTGGTGATTCTCGAAACTCTCGCGGCGATCAGCGATCTGCCCGAAAAATGGTTTCTGCTCGGTGATTCGGCGGGCGCGGGTCTCGCGGTCGCCGCCTTTTACGAATTGCGCGAGGCGGAAATTTCCTTGCCGAAAAAAATGATTTTGATGTCGGGTTGGTTTGATCTGACGTCGGAAACGCCCGAAATTCAACAAAATCCGAATATTGACCCGATGCTTTCATACGAGCGAATGATCGAATCCGCAAGAGTTTATATCGGTAAAGAAGACGCGAAAAATCCGCTCATCTCGCCGCTTTTCGGAGATGTTGCAGGATTGCCGCCGACGCTCGTGCAATGCGGAACGGCTGATCTGCTAATTTGGGAAAACCGCCGGTTTTATCAAAAATGCCGCGATGCAGGCGTTGATGTTCGATACGAAGAATATCCCGGACTTTTTCACGATTTTATGATGGTCGCCTTTTTGCCCGAAGCACGAAAAGCGCGAAAATCTCAAACCGAATTTTTGTTATCGTAAAATAATCTAAATTGTTAGTTGTGATCTTTAACGCAGAGATCGCGGAGAGCGCAGAGAAAATGCGGAAGACACGACAGATTTTAACTTGCATAATTGTCAATTGGTAATGCCTCAATAAAAAGTTACAGCCATAAGTTTATGGCGAAACCATTTTTTTGCCCGCGAAATACGCGAAATACGCTAAAAAACAAAAGAAAATTGAAAATAAATTTAGTTTAATTTCTTTTTTTCGCGCCATTTCGTGTATTTCGCGGGCAAAATTCTTTTTCTTAACTTTTTACTGACCGATTACGTCAATTGTTATCTTTAGTTAAAATCAGGCGAAACTTTTCAAAAAAACTCTGCGTCCTCTGTGCTCTCTGCGTTTAATTGTCTTAATATCAATGATTAACAACTTGGGTGAAATGCTATGGAAAAACAAACTTTGAAGATTGGACTCGCCCAATTTGCGCCCGTTTGGATGAATCGCCAAAAGACGCTCGAAAAAGCTTTGAACTATGCGGCGGATGCGGCCAATCAAGATTGTGAATTCGTCGTCCTCGGCGGCGAAGCGTGTGTCAGCGGTTATCCTTATTGGTTAGAATTGACCGACGGCGCACGGTTTAATTCAAAGATTCAAAAAGAGATTTTCGCCGAATATTCAAATCAAGCCGTTGTCATCGAACGCGGCGATCTGCAAATCGTTTGCGATTTGGCGCGGGAAAAAAGAATCGCGATTTACATCGGGATCGTCGAAAAACCTGCCGAACGTGGCGAGAGTCTTTATGCCGCGCTCGTTTTTATTGACCGCAACGGCGAAATCAGATCAGTTCAGCGCAAACTCGTGCCGACTTATGAAGAACGCCTCGTTTGGGCAAACGGCGACGGCAATGGTTTGCGCGTTCATAATCTAAACTCATTTACGGTCGGCGGTCTCAATTGTTGGGAAAACTGGAACCCGCTTGCAAGAGCCGCTCTCTATGGGCAAGGCGAAGATCTTCACATCTGCGTTTTCCCCGGCGGCATTCATAATGTTGATGTGACGCGCTTTATCGCCAAAGAATCGCGCTCATTCGTCGCGTCGGTCTGCTGCGTAATGCGCCGCGAAGATTTTCCGTCCGACACGATTCATCTCGACAAAATACTGGCAAACGCGCCGGAAATATTATCAACCGGCGGAACGTGCCTCGCCGCCCCCGACGGCGAATGGCTCATCGAACCGCTCGTCACGGAAGAAAAACTCGTCATCGCGGAAATCAACCACCAAAAAGTGTGCGAAGAACGCCAAAACCTCGACCCGGCCGGACATTATTCACGTCCCGATGTTTTGCAATTGAAAGTTAATCGTGAACGGCAAAACATATTGAAAATTGAAGAATAAACTAAACTTCGATTGGTATCATTATTTGATTTTGAATTGGCGTATAAATATCAATTTCAGTTTTCTGTGTTTTTATTGAAACAATTAGGGAATAATTAGCAATTGAATTCCATTTTTCTTGGCGTTTTAGTTCTTTCCACCAACCGCCAACAGGATAAACCGCGATAATATTTTTGGTTGCTAAATTTGCCGCAGTTCCTTTCCAAATATCAGAATGAATGCTTCCTTTGTGGCGTAAGTTTGTTCCAATAATCCAACCGCTTGAATCGCCGCCTGTCGAAACTGATATTCCAGCATCTTCTCGTGCGGCTTTATTTACCCGTTTTCTAAATTCGTCTTTATCCTCGTCAGGTTTCATAGTAGTAAATTTTAGTTGATGTGAAGCATAGCGATGTTTGTTTTTGTAACCTTTTCCATTTGGGTTTGGCTCAATAAAATATGAAAGGGTTACTCTCATTTCAACTTCTAATTCGCCCAATCCGAGCAAAACGTCTTTAGCCCAAGGTATTTCGTGAAGATTCATTTCGTTGGCTTTTGGATTTTTACCATCCTCTTTTATAAATGGTTGTAAATTGTCTTCAGCAATCAGCGTTACGGAATTGTTTGCGCTATATAGTGCCTTTTCCAAATTCGGAACTCCGTAGCCATAACATCTCAAAAGATTTCTTTTATCAGTTTGATTGTTGTTTGGATATTCACTTTTCATTTGTGATGTCCAGTTCGCTGAATGAATAATCAACCCGCGAACTGTTTCCGCTCGTAAATTTGGATAATTAGCTAATATCAAAGCACCAATGCGAGATGCCAATGCCGTTGATGCGCTTGTTTCGCCAAAATCAGTCAAATATCTTTGTTGCCAGTCACTATTTGTTGTTAATAATCTCAGTGATGGCGTTTGAAATGGCGTGTGCGAATGCGCTACCAAATTTCCGCCTTCCATAACAATATCCGGTTTATTTGCCCATTCATCTTTCCAAGTAAGCGAAGTTGTGCTAAATGGACATAATCCGCCTTGTGGTGCAAGAGGTTGATTTCCGAAATCCGGTGAATTTTGGTCAATAAGCACTTTGTCCGTGTATGCTCCGACAGTTATTGCATTAAATGATTGTGCCGGATTATGAATTTCATCAGTAAAATTGCTGTTCGGGTAATTCACGCACTCATTTGGATTAACATTTCCTGCTGAAATAAAAAATAGACGAGACTTTTTATTATCCTCATTGCTTGCTGACGAAATTTCATCAATCATCGCCGACCAAGAAGATGGAATGCCTCTAAATCTGTGTCGTATAGATGTTACGGAAAGACAAATTACACGATTTCTGTTTGGAGCGAAAATTTCTGCTCTGGCTACACATTCTTTTGTAATCTCTCCATAAAGTTCTGTTGGGTTTTCTCCCGCAGGTGGCAGAATTTTAACTGATTCTATTCGGTGTCGAAGCGGTATTTGTTGCGCTGAAGCAAGCCTTTTAACTAAATCACTATGCAGACTCAATCCAGCCATTCCTGTTCCGTGTCCGTGATGGTCAGTTATTAGCCAATTAGAATTGTAAGCATCCATCTCCTTAGAATTCATCGCTTCTTTAAGCACTTGTCATTACCCAAATTTTGTTAAAGTGTGAGCAATGCCTACACCTTCAACCAGCAACCTAAGTTTTTCCATTCCACGCCACAAGGTTATCCAGCCTGGCATTCCATCAGCTTTTCTGTTCATATGTCCGCCCAATCTGC
>JANPDZ010000824.1:0-1828 GCA_031431735.1 Acidobacteriota bacterium
GTCGGTCAATCAAGAGGTTGTTCACGCCGATTACAAAACCGTCAAAGGCAACGAAACTAAAACTCTGCTTGAAATAGCCGAAGAAAACGGCAAATCTACGGGCGTTGTTTCGACCGCGAGATTGACGCATGCCACGCCCGGCGCGTGTTACGCTCACACGGCTGACCGCGATTGGGAATCTGACGCTGATATGTTACGGCTTTCTAACGACGCTTTAAAGAATAATAAACCCGAACTCGCCAAACTTTATAAAGAAGCCTTTGACGCGAAATTTCCAGACATAGCGCGCCAGCTTATCGAATTTAATTACGGCGACGGTTTAGAAGTTGCTTTGGGTGGCGGACGTTCAAAATTTTTGCCGAAAGAAATAAAAGACCCTGAATATGAAACAAAAAAAGGGGAAAGATTAGACGGCAAAGATCTAACCAAAGAATGGCTTTCAAAAAATAAAGATTCGGACTATGTTTGGGATAAAACCGAATTTGATAAAATTGATCCGAAAAAAACGAGACATCTTTTGGGACTGTTCGAGCCATCGCAGATGCAGTACGAATATGATCGTAAAGAATCGGGTTCAAAAGAGCCGTCGTTGTCTGAGATGACGACCAAAGCGATTGATATTTTATCGAAAAATAAAAAAGGCTATTTCTTGATGGTTGAAGCAGGGAGAATTGACCATGCGCATCACGCCGGAAACGCTTTTCGCGCATTGACTGATACGATTGAGCTTTCAAACGCGGTTCGCACTGCCTTGCAAAAAGTCAATCTCGATGAAACATTGATCATTGTCACGGCTGACCATAGCCATACTTTTAATATGTCGGGTTATCCGGCACGCGGCAATAATATTCTCGGGCTTGTCCGCGAGGTTGACGATA
Source organism: Acidobacteriota bacterium (assembly GCA_031431735.1). Taxonomy (GTDB): domain Bacteria; phylum Acidobacteriota; class Blastocatellia; order Pyrinomonadales; family Pyrinomonadaceae; genus JAFDVJ01. The sequence continues at coordinate 879 of JANPDZ010000824.1, forward strand.
ACGGAAATCCCGAAGCCGAATACAAAAAAGACTCGCTCGGATTACCGTTCACGACGTTAAATTATATAAATGGCAAAGGATTTATCGGTGAAACCGATTTACAACCGGAAGGACCGAAAATTTGCTGTGAAGAGCCAAAGTTTTTTAAATCAATCAAGAATGGTCGCCCTGATTTAACAACAGTTGATACGACCAAGCCTGATTATTTGCAGGAAGCGATGATTCCGCTAAAAAGCGAAACCCACGGCGGCGAAGATGTCGCGATTTTTGCAACCGGCGCAAATGCGTATATAATTAGAGGTTCGATGGAAGAAAATTGGATTTTTTATGTCATGGCTGATGCGTTCCGCTTTAAGAAACAATAGTTAAATACTTTGTAAAATAAGTTTTCTGATATTTTTTAACGCAGAGTTCGCTGAGGACGCAGAGATGTGATATTTAATGATCATCCTGTAAATTCAAGTATTAATAAAAAACTCTGCGATCCCTGCGGTCTCGGCGTTTATATTAAAAAACTTATTTTACAGAGTATTTAACGATATGAAAAAAAATAATGTGATTAAAATTTTGGTGTGTTTATTGGTTTTGGTGTCATTGGTTTCGCCGATTTTGGCGCAAACCGCGAAAAAGCAAATTATTTTCGCGGTTTTAAACGATGGTAAAACACTCGAACCGATCGTTCAGGTCGAAAAAGGTCAGTTTGTCGAGTTGGACTCGAATGCGGAAAATGGCTGGAAAGATTTTTCCAAAATGTATTACAAACCGAAAACCGCGTACAATCTGATTTTCGGCGGTAAATCAAGCGGCAAAGTTACCGTCGTCAAGGGACCTGTTGACGGCGTTTGTTCGGCAAATATGGCCGAGGGTTTGACTGTTTCTGCAAAAGCCAAGTTGAAAGGTTTGGTCATGGCATTGGCTACTTATATTCAAACCAAAAAGACAGTGTCGGG
>JANPDZ010000825.1:0-11711 GCA_031431735.1 Acidobacteriota bacterium
TGAAATGTTTGTAGTTCCGCCTTGAGGCGGTCTTAGAGTGTCATAAACTCAAGTTTTGTAAATAATTAAATATCTGAATACTCAAACTAAAACCGCATAAATGCGGAACTACAAACGATAGAAAACTTAAAAATTGCTCTATTTATTCTTTGTAATAAAGTTTTAAGTCCTTTTCTCCCGAAATCAACCATTGACCGTTGACTTTTTTGAGTTGAAGCTGAGCTCGCACCTTGCCTGCCGAATATTTTGCGCCTTCAAAAACCCATTCCTTGTCAAAAACCGCCGTCGCGCCGTCGCCCGAAGCGTCCGGCGTGACGCTCATATTACTAAGCGTGATCTGCAACGAATCATACGTCGAAAAAGCCCGCTGTTTGTCGGCGCGAACGGTCGAACGGCTGATCCGGCTTTTGTTGTAGTAATCAACCGTGTCGGCATAATTGCTCATATAACTGTCGAGATTATGCGCTTCCGCCGCTGATTTCCACGTATTAACTCTTGCCGAAACATCTTTTTTAATCTGTTCCGTATCAATCGGCACAGGCGTTGAAACCGCATTGGAATTACTCGTCAAAGGCGATGATTTCGGCGTTGTTTTTGATGAATTAGTCGGCGCAGTGATTGATGAATTTGCCGCGCCCGAGTTCGAGTCTTTTTTAGCAATCAATATATTTCCGTTTGGATCCGGCGTTGCGCCTTTCAGATAAAGCCACGCGCCAACCCCGACAAGGCCGAAAAACAAGACCAGCAAAAAAGCCGTTAAAATAAAAGCGATCGGCGCATTTGATCTTTTCGCCGGCGGCGTAAAAGCGGCGTTTGCCGAAAACTGATTCGGCTGTGTTTCACGCGGCGCATTTGTCTGATTCGATTGCCGGTTTGAAAAAACCGTTTCCTGTTCGCCAAAAGCAACCGTCGGCATCTGCGAAGTCGAAGAACTTCGGAGCGGCGTTCCGTCCTGCAGACAAAACTGAAGCGTGTCGTCGGTATATTGTGATTGGCAACTCGGACATTGTTTCATATTGCGCGCCTCAAACCGAGGGTTCGTTGCTTATCATAAAGTAAAAAGGTAAACGGTAAAAGGTAAACGGCAGAAAGAAAGGTAAAAGGTAAAAGGTAAAAGGTAAAACTTAATTGTATTTTTCACCTTAAATTTTGATTCGAGAGATATATTTTTCACCTTTTACCTTTTACCTTTTACCTTTTACCTTTTACCTTTTACCATTTACCTTTTACCTTAACAACTTTTTACTTTTGCTTTAACAGCTTTTACTTTATTATAATTTGACACATCAACGCTTAAATTTTCAGTGAAGAAATTTTTCAGAGAAAAAACAATGAAGTACAAAAATTATTCAAAAATCATTTTTACAGTTTTGGTAATGGCCTTTGCCTTTGGCAATTTCGGGTGCCAGAATTCTCAGGCAGTCAATTCGTCGCCTGCAAATGCGACGACCACGACAAACTCGAAAAATCCCGTACCGGATGTCAAACCGCCGACGATGACCGATGTCCCGGTCGGCAACGCGCAAACGCCTTCGGAAGCCTATCGGATGCTTTTTGCGGCAGTTAAAAGTCAAGACCCGGCGAAGATCAAATCAATGCTCTCGAAAGGTTCGATGGGTTTAGCCGAAATGGCTTCGGGACAGCAGAAGAAACCCGTCGAAGAAATCATCAAAAACGGCTTTTCAGAAACGACCTTTGCCGACAATTATCCGCAGATGCGCGACGAACGCATCAAAGGAGATTTCGCGGCGGTCGAAGTTTTTAACGAAACGCGCAAACAATGGGACGATGTTCCGCTGGTTAAAGAAGACGGCAGTTGGAAGGTCGCGTTCGGCGATCAGATGGGCGGATCATATAAATCGCCGGGTAAAGGTCAGAACGTTATCGAACAGGAAAACGCCAATGCCAACAATCCAAATTCGATGCAGCAATTGAAACCGAACGCGAATACGAGTTCCAATTTTACCTCTCCGAAAAAGCCGCTTCAACGCAAAATTAAATGATAAAAGTGGGGCAAATCGCGGAAATCTTATCGCTTTATAAAAAACACGGCTGGAATTTACGCCGTGTTTTGCTTTCTGATGCGCTCAAAAAAAGTTTGCCTGATTCGCTCGAAAAACTTTTCGGCGCGGCGGAAATTGTTCCTGCAGAAATTGATGCGGCGTGGTTTTCGCGTCCATCAAAGGAAAACCAGGAAGCGTGGGAATTGCGCCGTTTAAGCGAAAATCCATTTGCTCTGCTCGAAGTTTTTGAAGCCGACGATGAAGACGAAATCCGCGAAGAAACGCTCCGCGAGTTAGAAATAAGACTTAAAAACGCGCTAATTTAAGCAATTTTCCGCAGAGGCATTGACATCTGCAACGGATTTTCCCGCGTCTAAATATTGCTTGACAAGAAGACGCGTCAGGCGCAAACTAAATTTTGTTGAAATAATGATGATAAAAGATTTCGGTGCGCGGGTTGAAAGTGTTTGGGAAGGCTTGCGCGCCGGCACAAAAAAAATGTTGGTTGGCGCGCTCCAGGCGAAAAACGGAAATACCGTCAACATTCCGACCCAAAAATTCTCATACGATCCGCAATCGGATTGGGAACTGAGCCGTTTGCTGACCGCCCTCGATGAACAGGTCAAAGACGCAGACGTTAAAAATAATCTTGAACAATTAGGCGAGATCCGGCAATTAGCGGAAACCTGTATTTTGGTTCTGCAGGCGCAAACCGAATCGGCGGAAGTTTTTATACAACTTGCCGAACGCGCACTTGCCCGCAAGGATTATAATGAAATTGATCGTCTGGCGGATTTGCTGATGGAAAGATTTTCGGTCAGTGAAATGTGCGAGATCGCGCGTCAAACAACCAATCCGGCAATTCGGGCGATTGCTATGGAAACGCTTGCCCTGATGCCGGTCGATGAAATTGTGCCGGCACTTGACGACCCGATCTATGAAGACATTGCGCGGTTCGCGCTCGAACAAAAAGCCTTTGAATACGAATCGGAAGAAGCCCGCCGGGTTTTGGAGCAATTAATTTTTGAAGAACCTGCCGACGAATAAGTTTTTTGCACATCTATTAAAATACGCGCAGATTCGAGTTGAAACTCTTCTGTGCGTATTTGCGTTTAAGAGCCGATAACGCTACTTTTATCTTTAAATGCGAATCAATAGTAAAAAAATAATCGGTTTGCGAGCATTTTGTTTCATCGCATTATCAATTATTCATTATCAATTATCCATTATTTCAGAAGTTGTTAGCGGCTGCTAACCGCTGGACTTAATTGATAATTGAGATTTGATGATTGATAAATCTTTTTCGCCTTCCTATGCTTAAATCGCATTTTAAATTTCGTTAATTCTGTCAAAAATTTCGGAGGATTTTTAATGTTTGCAAAAACTTTTGCGATCTGTTCGCTTTTGATCTGCTTGTTTACCTTATCCGCTTTCGCACAAACCAAACTTTTACGTTTTCCCGATGTTTACGGCGATAAAGTCATTTTCACATACGCCAGTGATCTGTGGCTGGCTTCGGCGAGCGGCGGTGCGGCAACACGCCTGACCGCACATCCCGGAATGGAACTTTTCGGCAAGTTTTCGCCCGACGGCAAATGGATTGCTTTTACCGGACAATATGACGGCGACGAACAGGTTTATGTCGTTTCTGCAGCAGGCGGTGAACCAAAACAATTGACGTTTTATCCCGCAAAAGGACCGTTTGCGCCGCGTTGGGGCTATGATAATCAGGTGATGGGCTGGACCAACGACGGACAATCGATCGTTTTTCGTTCGCAGCGCGATTCGTGGACGCTGCCCGTTAGTCGGCTTTATAAAGTTTCCGTGGGCGGCGGAACAGCCGAAGCGTTGCCGATGCCCGAAGCCGGATCGGGAGATTTTTCGCCCGATGGCGCACGAATGGTTTATTCGCCGCGGACACGCGATTTCCGCTCGGAAAAACGCTACGGCGGCGGACAGGCAAACACACTTTATATTTACGATCTGGCGACTAACGACACGAAAAAAATCTCCGAAGGCACACGCCCGTGGCGCGACGCGATGTGGATCGGCGATAAGATCTTCTTTAATTCCGACCGTGAAGGAAAATTTAATCTTTACAGCTACGATGTGGCAAGCGGAAAAACCGTTGCGGCGACAACCTTTAAAGATTGGGAAGTGCGTTGGGCAAGTTCCGACGATAACGCGAGAATCGTTTACGAACGCAACGGCGAGCTCGAAATTTACGATACGCGCAGCAATAAATCAAACAAGCTCAACATCAATGTTCCCGACGACGGCGTTCACAAACGTCCGCGCAATGTCAATGCGGCGCAGGTTTTGGAAAACGTCGCGCTTGCCCCGAAAGGCGAACGCGTTCTTTTCGGCGCACGCGGCGATATATTTTCCACACCTGTGGAAAAAGGCGGAACACGAAACCTGACGCATTCTTCAAACGCGCACGACAAATTCCCGCGCTGGTCGCCCGACGGTTCGCGCATCGCTTATATTTCCGACCGCAGCGGCGAAGATGAAGTCTGGATCGAGGCGCAAGACGGACTTTCCGAAGCCCAACAAATGACTTCGGGCGGAAATGCGCAACGCTACGCCCCTGAATGGTCGGGCGACGGCAAACGAATCGCGTTTTCGGACAAGGACGGAAAAATCTATATTCTGACTCTTGAGGATAAAAGTTTGAAGCAGATCGTTGACGCACCGAACGGGCAAATCAATGATTACGAATGGTCGCCGAAGGGTAACTATTTGGCATTTAGTATGACCGACAAACCCGCGTCGAATAACGGAGGTTTCAATTCGGTTTATGTATTCGATGTCAACAACGCGAAATTGAACCGCGTCACCGACCCGATGTTTAACTCGTATAATCCGACCTTCGACCCGTCGGGCGATTATCTTTATTACCTGAGCGACCGCGAATTTGCGCCGCAAATTTCAGGCATCGAATTCAATTACGCGAGCAATCGTTCGACGCTTGTTTACGCGCTGGCTTTGCGGAAAGATGTCAAAAATCCGTTTCCGCCCGAATCGGACGAAGTAGCGATTACGCCGCAACCGGCCGACGACAAACTCAAACCCGAAAACCAAACGACTCCGGGCACGGACACGACCGTCAAAACCGCTCCTTCCCAAAAGAGCGAAACGATTGATTTTGATTCGATCACGGCACGTGTCACCAAAGTTCCGCTGCCGGCTGAAAATTACGGCGGTTTGACGGCGAAAACGGGACATCTTATATATTTTGTCGGCGCGGCGTTTTATTACGGCAGAGGTTCTGACCGTCCAAACACGCTGCGGATATTCTCATTCAGAGACCGCAAGGAAACAACGCTTGGCGAAGGCATCAATACTTATTCACTGTCAGCGGACGGCTCGAAGCTGATCGCCGGACAAGGCGCGTCGTTCTCGATAATGGATGCCACGCCGCAGGGCGTGAACTCGAAAAAACAGGTTTCGACCGCCGGACTTGTGACGGAAATCAAACCCGTCGAAGAATGGAATCAGATTTTCAATGAAGTCTGGCGGCGTTACCGTGATTGGTTTTATGTACCGAATATGCACGGCTACGATTGGGCGAAACTGCGCGAACAGTATAAAACGTGGCTGCCTTACGTCGCGCATCGTTCGGATTTGAATTATGTGATCTCCGAAATGATCTCGGAACTCACGGTTCAGCACGCATACATTGACGGCGGCGATTTCAACAATCCGGCACGCGCCCGCGTCGCACTTCCCGGTGCGCGATTCGAGGTTGATAAATCAGCCAATCGTTATAAATTCTCAAAGATCTTTGAAGGCGAAAACGAGGAAGATATTTATCGTTCGCCGCTTCGGGAAGTCGGTGTCAACGTGAAGGTCGGCGATTACATTTTGCAGATCAATGGTGAAGATGTCACCGCCGATAAAGACATTTATCAATACCTGCGAAACAAAGCCGATGCGCCCGTACTGCTGACTGTTAATTCGACGGCAAGTCTGACCGGCGCAAGGCAGATTTCGTATCGCCCTGTCACGGACGAAAGCAGTCTGATCTATCTTGAATGGATCACGGCAAACCGCAAGCGAGTTTCTGATATGACGAACGGTCGCGTCGGCTACATCCATATTCCCGATATGGGCGCCGGCGGAATCCGCGAATTCATCAAATGGTATTATCCGCAGCTGGATAAAGAAGGTCTGGTCGTTGACGTTCGCGCCAACGGCGGCGGAAATGTTTCGCGAATGCTCATCGAACGCCTGCGGCGTAAGGTTTTGGGCGGAAACTATTTCCGCACCAACGACAGTTTAACGACTTATCCCGACAGCGCGTTCTATGGTTCGATGGTCGCCATTTTGAACGAAAATTCGGCCTCGGACGGCGACATTTTCCCGTATATGTTTCGGCAGGCCGGTCTTGGAACGCTCGTCGGCAAACGCTCTTGGGGCGGTGTTGTCGGCATTTCCAATCGCGGCGGTCTGATTGACGGCGGCAGCGTCAACGTGCCCGAATTCGGGATGATCAATGTGAAGGGCGAATGGGTCATCGAAGGCTACGGCGTTGACCCCGACATCGAAGTCGAAAACGATCCCCGTTCGGTCATCGCCGGACGTGACCCGCAACTCGAAAAAGCGGTCGAGGAAGTGTTGAAGAAGATCAGCGCTAACCCGATGAAACTTCCCTCGCGTCCGCCCGCGCCGGTTAAGACGAATTAAATTTAAACGCAGAGAACGCGGAGAACGCAGAGTTTTTTTGAAATATACTGAAAACTCTGCGTTCTCCGCGTTCTACGCGTTTAAAAACAGCTTGATTTTAAAATAATACCTTACCTGAAAGCCAAAATTGCCCGCTGACAATGCCGCCGATTTTGGGCTTTTGCGGCACAAATTTCGGGTCAACGACGACATCCACATCGCCGCCGAGAGTTTCGACAAGAAGCGCGTAAAACTTTTCGCCCGAAAGTTTGTTGGTCTTTAATTCAAAAGCTTTGATCTCGCCCGCAAACATTCCGACCGGACGCGGCGGGTTTTTTTCGTCCCAATTTTTACTATCAAAATTAAAGAGTCCGCTCGGCACGAACATTTTTGAAGCGTATTTTAGTTCGGATTCCTGCGCTTTTTGATATTCGTCGTCGTTCTCAAAAATCTTAAAATCGTTTGAAGCAAAAGCCGTCAGTTGGATTTCGACCGTTTGCGGAAACTCCGAATTTTCAACCGTCCGGAAATTCGGCACGTCGAAAATGAAAGGATATTCGCCCGAAATTTCGACATTTTCGTCCGACGGATTTGCCCACGCGTGAAAACCGCCGTCGAGTTCCGAAGAATCACGCTCGATCGCTTTGGTCAGCCCGACCGTGCGGCGGCTTTTCCCCGCAAAATGCGGATTAAAACCGACCAATTCTTCCTTAAAATTTCCCTGCAAATAAATTTCTGCGCCCGAAGCGTCTGTGTAAATAAGATAAAACCCGTGCGAAGTTTTGACTGGTTTGGTATGCTCTAAAACGTGCATGATCATCTCGTTGATCGCGTTGTCGTCAGGTGTCGGAAAACCGATGTCTGATAAGTTGCTCATAAAAAATGGTTTATTTCGAGGTCTTTTTGCGCCCGAATCCCCAACGAAACTTGGTCGGTAGAAAAGGTGCGCCGAAAACGCGGACGCCAACCCACATCACGGGCGCGATCAATTTATGTTTGAAACCGCCTTTCGCCGCGACGCATTGATAAAGTTTTTTGTCGGCACGCCAGCGCATTTTCCAGCTTCCGCCTGCAAAATAAGCCTTGTCGTGTTCGACGCAACAATCCGCATAATCGCCGTCGGGAAAATTCGTACAGCCGTCGCTTTTGAAATCAGCGGGAATTGTCGACTGAGTTTCGGAAACAGAATTGCTTTGGGCAAACGCGCTGATCGAAAATAAACTCGTCAAAATAAAAATGAAGATGATTTTTTTCACTTTTGTCGTAGTTTTGTCCTTATTTTTTTTTATCAGAAAGTAAAGAGATTAAAGCTACTGCGGCAATTCCGCCGCCAATTAGCCAAGCGAGTGTATTATCTTGTTGCGGCTGTGTTTGCGAAAAGTGAATGCGCCGATTTACTTCATCAATAGCAAGATTAGGATAATACCTGTTAAATCTTATCGTATTCGGATAACTACTGATATGCGGTGCTAAATCTACTGTTTCTTCAGCTAAAAAAATTGTTGGCTTATTATACAAAAACGCTTGGTTCAATTCACTATAAACTCTTGCGGTTGAAGTCATATTACCGGAAGTGGCAACAAGTCCGATAAATAAATCTGCATTTTTAATTGCATTTATTGTCTGAAAATCAAGAAATTTGGATGATTGCTTGTAGTTAGAAGTTACAGAAAATCCTTTCTCGCGCAGTTTCTGTGCAAGAAGCGTTAAAACATATTGTTCTGAATCACTTATTGAATCCGATATAAATGCAATCATAAATCCTCTAAATCTTGTTCAAGTTTTCGCAAATATTCAAAATGTTCGGGAAAGTATGTTTGTATCAAACTCTCGCCTAAATTCCTAATCCGTCTTTTTAGCTCGCCACCTTTCCAAATCTCGTAATTATATCCAAATCTACAATTTTTTCGAAGATTATCAAACATATTCGTTACACTTGAATTTACACCTTTTCGGCAAACGAGTAAATAGCCATCAGCCGCATATTCGTGTATCAAACTTGGAATATTTACATCTGAAAGATGCGACTTTGAAACATCATCTTTATAAAATTTACACTGAATTACCCACTTTCTTTCAAATTTTATGACTGAATCTGTAAGTTGAAAAATTATCAAAATATCTCGTCCGCCATCTGCGTCTTTACCCGATTGTCGAACTTCTATATCTTTGATGCTACCGCCAAGAATTTTGTCTTTTTGGATTTCTCGAAAATACTCCGCGACCAAATCTTCAAACTTTTCCCAATCATCTGAAAGTTCTTCAAATTCAATTTTGTTTCGCATCTTTTTAAATCCAAATTTTAACTTGTCGAAATCGCGTCCGTTTTGCCCGCGCTCAAACGATGCGCGTAAAGCGGAAAACGCGCCGTCAATTCGGCAACTTCGCGTTTGACGCGCGTCTTGACTTCTTCCGATTCAACATCGTGAATGACCGAAGCGATCAGCCGTGCGATTTGGCGCATTTCGTCTTCCTTCATCCCGCGTGTTGTCAGAGCAGGCGTTCCGATGCGGATTCCAGAAGCGACAAACGGCGAATTCGTGTCAAACGGAATCGTGTTTTTGTTGACCGTCAGATGAACCGCGTCTAATGCCTTTTCCGCGACCTTTCCGGTGATGCCTTTGCCATCCGCGAAAACGTCAATCAGCATCAGATGATTGTCCGTTCCGCCGGAAACAAGCCGCAAACCTTGTGCCGTTAATTCACTTGCCATCGCTTGCGCGTTGTCGAGAATCTGCTGTTGATACGCTTTGAACTCTGTCCGAAGAGCTTCGCCAAAGGCGACCGCTTTGGCCGAAATGATATGCACGAGCGGGCCGCCCTGTACGCCCGGAAAGACGGCTTTATCAACCGCTTTCGCAAATTCTTCGCGGCACAAAATAAGTCCGCCGCGCGGGCCGCGCAATGTTTTATGCGTCGTCGTCGTGACAAATTCGCAATGCGGAACCGGCGACGGATGAAGCCCGACCGCGACCATTCCGGCAATATGCGCGATGTCCGCCATAATGATCGCGCCAACGCTTTTTGCAATTTCACCGATCCGCGCAAAATCAATCGTTCGCGGATAAGCTGACGCGCCGCAAATGATCATTTTAGGGCGCGTTTCTTCAGCCTTGCGCTGTAATTCATCGTAATCAATCGTTTCGGTTTCGCGTGAAACGCCGTAATCGGAAACTTCAAAATTGATGCCCGAAAAATTCATCGGATGCCCGTGCGTCAGATGACCGCCGTGCGACAGATTCATTCCCAAAATGCGGTCGCCGTGCTGCAAAGACGCGAGAAAAACCGACATATTCGCCTGCGCGCCCGAATGCGGTTGAACATTCGCGTGTTCCGCGCCAAAGATTTCTTTAGCGCGGTCAATCGCCAATTGCTCGGCAACATCGGCAAATTCACAGCCGCCGTAATACCTTTTCTTCGGATAACCTTCGGCATATTTGTTCGTAAAAACCGAACCCATCGCCTGCAGAACGGCTTCCGACACAAAATTTTCCGACGCAATCAGTTCCAATCCGCCAGACTGGCGCCGCGTTTCATTATTAATCGCTTCCGAAATGATCGGATCAACTTCCGCTAAATTTGCATTAAAAAGATTGTTCATTTTTGTTCTCTAGTTTCGATAATTTGTAATAATTCCATCGGCTCAATCACTTTGAGCGGTCTGAATCTTTGGCGAAATTCCTTCGCTTCGTCCGTAAAATCCGTCATCAAATCCAACAAATCTCTGTCACGGCTGACGATGTAATCGGCTTCTGCTTCAACTGCCAAATTGATGTATGGAATGTCGTCAATGTCGCGCAGATATTGAAATTTATTCGGAACTTTTTTAATTTCGATTGCAAAAGATAAAATCTCGTCTAAAAATGCGTCAATTTGCTCAAGGCTCGTATTAGGAAAACGTGAAATTCAATTCGGACGTTGCAGAACGTCTCTGATTTCCAAAAGCGTTTCCGGCGAAACAAAGAGCATAACTTCTCCGGTTTTGACCGCTTCAAAACATCTCATTGCAAATCCTTTCGGATTAAATAAGGCTTGCACAAAAGTGTTGCAATCGAAAACTGCCCTGAGCCTTGCCATTATTTCGCCTGTCTTTCTTCACGCATCGCCCGACGTTCTGCTTTAACAAGAGCGTCCAATTCATCTTCGGTCATTCCGCTTTTCGCAAAATCTTCGCGCATCGGCGCAAGAATTTCGTCCAACGAAGGACGCACGGCTTGGCGTTCGACCAACGATTCAATAAATTCTTTGATATTCTGACCTTTGGCGGCGGCTTTTTGGGCTAAAATACCTTCAATTTTTGGCGCAACTGAAATCGTAATCTCCATATTTTTCCTCACAAAATAATTATTTTAAGAACCTTCTTCGAGCAATTCGTCCAATTCCGCTTCGGAAATTCCGCTTTCCCTGATTTGTTCGCGTACCGGCGCAAACAGCACACGCATACTCAAAGTCGAAGCCAAATCTGCTTCGATTAAATATCTAACGTAATCTTCCGCCGTCGTGCCGATTTCTTTAGCTCTATTTTCAACCGCTTCAATCACCGACGGCGGCAAACCCGTAATCTGAATCGTATCTGTCAGCATATTTCACCTCAAAAACCGAATTATAACATTCGTCTTTTTGAACATCCGCTAAATTTGCATTAAAAAGATTGTTCATTGTGTTTTTACATTAAACAAACTTCCCCGCTTCCCCACGTCGCCCTGTCCCCGCGTCGCATTTCCCACCGACGGTCTGACTTTAATCCTTAAATTGTAACCTTTATCAAAACTCGTTTCAAACTTTTCTTACGGCGCGGATAATGCCTCAGTGAAATGTTAAAGAAATATCTATTGCCGCCGCGCACAGGCGAAATAAACTTCGGAGTGACGCGCCTTTCGATCATTCGGAATAAGTGAAAAGTGATAACTCCTGATTCGCTCAAAAAAAGACCGAGTTCGGGATTAAATTTTTGAAAATGCAAACAAACGATTATTTCTGAGAAAAATTACATAAAAATCTTTGGTTTATGCAAAAAATCTTATCAAATTTTTGGTTTTT
>JANPDZ010000826.1:0-2724 GCA_031431735.1 Acidobacteriota bacterium
CGCGCCTGAGCCTAAGCCGATTTGTGTTGGTTGCAGACGTGAATTAAAACTCGTATTTTCCCAAAGTCCGTTGCCAAGTCGCATTGAGGAAACCGCGCCCGCTGCTGTATAATTAAACGAGTTGGCATAGTTGCGAAAAGTGTCATTCACCTTTTTGCTTTGAACTTGCGCCAATTCGCCGTCATTGTCGAATGTGTTTTTGACGACTCTCAGTGATGGATAGGTTTCTTCTAACAATGCGCCCGACAGATTGTAGGTGTAAGCAGAATTGTAAGTTTGTCCATCGGTGATTTGTTGGCTCGATAACGCTTTGCCGACATTATCAAATGCCGTGTAGCGAGTTTCCGAAATCGAACTCGAAACTTTTGTCAGTTTGCCTTTTGCATTGGCAATATTCGTGTCGTCGTAGGTGTAAGTCACCGTTGGCGTGACAGTTTGTCCGCTCGGTTCGTTTGAATAGCTTCTCTGCGTTACACGATTCAAATTATCGTAAGTGTAAGTCGTCAGCACACTTCGGGCATCGGTCTTGTTGGTTAAGTTTCCATTGGCATCATAGCCATAACTGATTGTTCCCGATTCAGGATTTGTCGCGGTCAAAAGACGTGACAAACTGCTGTATGAAAATGTTCTGGTTTGGGCGCCTTGATTGACCTTAGTCAGATTGTTTAATTACTATCAGTCTTCACAATAGCAGAACTCAAATCAAGCGGAATCGGCTCTGAAACAATATCGTCAAGCCACAAATATCCATACTTCTTCCATCGCTTTTGTAACTTCTTTCCAAAAGGTCGTTTATCCCTATTGACAGAGCGTGGTTCAAAGTCTAATGACCAAATCCGATAGCCAAGTCTAAGCGATAAAGATTTTGCATCTTTAATTTCGCTCCACAAATGGTTTCCAAGATTGTCGTAAACGTCTTTTTCTTTACCAATGTAAAACCATTCTTTAGTTTCAAACGAAAGATTTTCGCCAATTCCTATTGTTTTTATAAGTTCTTCAAGAGGTTCTTTGGCATTAAGAAGTTTTTGTATTTTCCTTGTTTCTTCGTTGACCCCGATAGACGGCAAAGTGTATAAGGCATATAGTCTTGAATCACCTTTTTCGATGGGAATACTCCCATACATTTCTCGAAGTATAGAACGTACTGACGAATCGGAAGTAAAGATTAGTAATGGAACTTTACCTGTATTCGTAAATGTCAGCGTTATATGAAATGACAATTTTGTCGTCTTATTTTCTTCTGAAATTTCTAGCTGACTTATTTTTCCGGTAACCTTTAATCCTGATTCTGCAAAAACTGCTTGAAAGTTTATAGACACAATTATTATTAGACCAAATAAATATGACAATCGCATTTGTATCACCTCCTTCCATAGTATCCGCTCGAATCTTTTCCGATTCCACGAATAGTGCCGTATGTTGGGTTTACAAACTTGTCTGAAGTGGCGGAATCAACCTCAAACCGTCCACCTTCTCCACTTCGACTGAAAACTTGCGGGTCTCCGTTATCATTTTTAAAAATGAAAGTTGTAAAATGGGCTGGCACGTTTACTTTGCCATCTCCTGTAGCGTATCTGACAACATCTCCAATCCTCAAATCACTCTCGGATTTCGATGTTAGATTGTCACCGATAAATTTATCCATTTTAAATACAGACCAATTGTCTTTGTTTGCGCCTGCTCTCGTTGAATTGAGATTAGCTGAAGTTGATGAACAATCTGCATATGTAGGATTAAAAGGTCCTTTGTCAGATTTTGAGTTTTTGGGTTTATAAGCCTGTTGATCAGAATATAAACCTTGAATAACATTAAAAACCCGTCCAACATCCCCATCAAGTTTTGAGAGTTGAACATTGTTGCCAGTTATCTTTCCTTTCGCAAGCTTTTCACCGAAGTCTTTAACGAAATTATCAGTTTCTTTTCCTTCTTTGAGTCCGAATTGTCTTGCAAGTTCGGCAGGTGTGTCTTTATCGCCCTTTGTTTGAACCGCAATGGCAATATAATGGTCAATTTCTGCTGTGTCTTTACCATCTTTTTGCTTGTAGATTGCTTTAAACTGGACAGCCCAAAGCCCAAGCGGGTCAGTATAGAGAAGCGGATTATTCATCACATAGACGTAACGGTTGAACGATTGGGGGTTATTCCCGCTCATACTGAGCATCGAGGGGTCTGGTGATGTGAACCTTCCTAAAGAACTTCCAAACATTCTAGCTTTGGCGTAGTCAAGATCTGTTTCAGTATCACGTTCATACGAGGTAAACTTCTTTCTAATTTCATCCGAATTATACCCCACCCCCGTGATTCTCTGACTGGTCGCAATCTCTTCACCAAACGGCTGATAATCGTGCCTTGCCGTCACTGCTCCGTTTGCGTCGGTGTTGATTCGCGGACTTCCGAGATGATCGTTTGTCAAATAACTGACTTGCGGTGTCGTTGCAATCTGGGTCGAGTATTCCGCCACCATTTTCCCTGATGCGTCATAGACGAAAATCGTTGTTTCTGTGGCAGACACCTTCTTGACTCTTTTCCCGTCGCCGTCGTAAAAGTATTGTCCGATTGTTTGAGGTGTTCACCGATGGATTCAAGACTTTCCTATCAGCGGCGCAAACTGTAAAATTCGGCGATGTCCCGCAGTTCTTCGGCAGAGTCGTCGTGTTTGCTTCATCGAAATTGCGGTTGCCGTAGCGGTCGAATGTGAAAGTTTGTTTCCACGTTTCGGTGGTG
>JANPDZ010000827.1:0-8280 GCA_031431735.1 Acidobacteriota bacterium
GCGATTTGCGATTTCTAATGATGTCGGTAATCATTATTTTTATTAACTTCCTCTTTAATCAACACTATTTTCCTATCTGTAACTTGCTCGATAAGCAATCGCAAATCACCCTACTTTTCACTGCTTAACGCCTGACGATAAGTCTGCCTAAATTCGTTCCAATCGGCTTCGTCCGCATCGTCGAAACCATACCAATGCCGCTCGAAACTATTCGTCAAGCCATACATATTTTGATGAAGCTCGCGTTTTTTACGAACGTCGCGCAGGTAATCGCGGTTGGTTTTATGTTGCGCCAGACCGATGATCTTGCGGTCGCTGAGTTCGCACAACAGCGCGATATAGCCTTTGCGGATCGCGCCGCGCAGATTTCCGCCGCGCGCCAGTTCTTCGGCTTCGCTGAAAAGGCTTTGGGCATCTTCATTCGTCGCCAGTTTTTCACCCAAAATAACGCGGTCGCCTTTTTCTTCTTTTTCACGGCGGCGGAATTTGCCCGCTAAAAACGGCGCGAAACGATAGATCAGAAAAGCGATAAAGCCAAAAAGCGCGGCGTATAAAAGCATCTGCAAGCCGAATGAAAGAGATTGCAAACCTTCCGGCGCACCTTCAGGAATATCAGGGCGCGGAAATTTTTCGTCCAGCCATTTCCGAATTTTTTTGATCGTCTTTTGATACCAACTTTCTTCCTGTTCCGGCGGTTTCTGATATTCCGGTCGCCCCAGAATTTCCGCGAGTTTGCGCTTGTCTTCGTCTTTTGAACGGTCTGAAGCTGCCGGATTTTCGAGTTGTTTTATTTTCGCCTCAATCGCAGCAAGCCGTTCGTGGATGTCACTCAAAATCAAACGGCGTTTTGCCAAGTCTTTTGATTCTTCTTCAAAGGCTTTGAGCTTTGCTTCGAGCCACTGATTGTTTGTTTCGACCGAAGTTCCGGTCCATTCGATCTTCTCCGTAACGGACAAACTCTTGCGAATGGCGGCGAGAGTTTCGCCTTCGTATTTAATATCTCTCGAACCGGCATCGTCAACGATCTCATCAACGTAATCAATCAGTTCCCCGATCGTAGTTTTCGCCGATTGCACTCCGGCGCGATATTCGGCGAGAGTTTTGGCAAAAACTCCGAGCGGCAGAAAGAGCAGACAAAACGCACCGGCCGCCAAAAGTTTTTTGACGAAACCAAAATTATTAAATTTTTTACGTGGCGTAATCGGCGATTTCATAAAGAGTTTCGGAAAATTTAGTCTAACCCAAGTGTCGAGTGCGATTTTCGTTTCGCGGGCGGCGAATGATTCGGCGGCTGATTTGCCATATACGCTTTCTGCGACAAAGCCGGATGCAGCGGATTGACAAATTCGCGCGGAGCCGCCGGAATTTCGCCCAGACGCCGCGCCGCCAGAAGTTCGATGTCATAACCTTCGTGCCGCACGCGCTCGTCAACGTAAAGCAAACATAATCCGATCATCCAAACCGGCATCAGCAAGATCAGACTTGCCTGCCAGATAAATTGGCTGGTGATCTCATACCACGCGGGAATCGGCTCAAAACTAAAATAGGCATTCCAAATCTCAACGCCGTTTGCCCACGCATACCAATCAAGCGGAATTTTGAAAAGCATTAAACCCGAATAAATGGCGATCGCTGAAAAAACAAATAAGGCGTAAAGGCGTTTGGCATTGCCGCCGGCGAGCGACGCGCTTCGGCCGATCGCCGAAAAAATGCCTTGTCCTTCGACCAGCATCGCCTGCGGAACATATGCAAAATTTGCCGCAATCAAAAAGAACAGCCAACCTGTTCCAAAAGCAATTGCCAAACCCAGTGTTAGCGAAATCAACGTGGTTAAAAACGGCGAGAAACTAAAGGCATAAATCGTGATTAAGATTGCAATAGTGGCGACTATATAACCTACCAAAAAAATGATCAGACCGATAAAGCTGAGTAAAAACGTGATTAGTGTCGAAGCCGTAATTAATCCGAAAACACGTGCCTTGATGTTTCGATAGGTTTCCCGAAAGGTGATCGGTTCGCCAAAAAGCAGATGCCTGACAAAATTGCGCGAGGCGCCGCCCATCACAGTAAATGTCGCGATAACCTCGATGCCCCAGATGATCCAGGCGCCAAGTCCTAAAAACCAATAATAGGCGACCGTTTCGCCCGGATGATTGCGCATATCCACATTGAAAAGCTGGCGCGCAAGCATTCTCCAGGCAATGGAAAAGAGCGTTCCGACGATGATCGGCGGCGCGGCGATCCAGACAAACGTCCAGAAATTCTTACGGTAAAACCGGATCGCGCGGTCAATCAAATCACCTGCGCCAAGCGGTGTCAGGGAATATTGAGAATTGGAAGGTGTCAGGCTGCTCATCTTTACAAAGGGTTGCCACAGTATAGCTTTTTTCACTCGTTTATGTAAATCTTCAAATAGACTGCGTGACAATAAAATAAGCGGGGTAGATTGAGAATCTACCCCGCTGCACAGAGAACAAAGAACTAAGTATTAACTACCTAGAAGACTAACTTCACTTGATAACGAACTGCACGTCCACCGCCGCTCGACGTCGGATTAATTGCTTTAAGAAAAAGTCCTTGCGTTAGAGCATTAGCAGTCGAAGGACCGGCGCCAAATTGCGGATGATTGAAGACATTGAAGAATTCGACACGCGTATCAATATATCTCTTTTCGGAGATTCGAGTCCGTTTCAAAACAGTCATATCGAAATTATTGATACCATTCGAACGCTCAGTATTTCGTCCTAAATTTCCCACACGCACGACACTTCCGGCCAAGCCGGGAGTATATGTCGGATTGACAATGAATTGTGCCGTATTCGGATCAATAAGAGCAAATCCATTCGGTTGTGTCGGGTCAAGACGTTCCGGATTGAAATAGCCTGTAATAACACCCGTCGCCGAAACAATCGGAACTGCTCTAACTCCCCGCTGACCGTTAGGGTTGTACGTCGGACGATCAAGACCGCCGCCAACACCATCGGCATCAAAACCGTTGAATACAGTGTATGGAACACCTGACTCAAAGGTAGTAATACCGCTTACCTGGAAACCGCCGAAGATTCGGCCGACAAATCCCTGTTGTTTATCAAAGAACGGCGATTGAACTACATATGTGATGCTCGCTCGATGTGTACGATCAAACGACGAAAGACCACGCTCATTTCTTTCGCCTCCGAGAATTGCCGGAATAGCAGCGAACGAGGTATTTGAACCAATACCAATTCCAAACACTTCATCTGCATTGCTAATCAGCTTAGAAAAGGTGTAGGCACCTGTAATCTGAAAACTGTTAGTGAACCGACGGCTAATCAAAATCTGTCCGGAATTGTAGGACGATGAACCGCCATTTGTGCGAACTGTTCGGCCTCCTTGAAGATTATCCAATCTACCTGTCAGTCCGGTTGTTACTCCGGTGGGTGTAATACGCAATTCGGGGCGAACAAGCGGATTGGCATCTTCATTGATGAAAAGCTTGGTGCCTTTTGAACCGACGTATGAAACGTCCATTACGATATTAAACGGCAATTCGCGTTGCATACCGAGCGACCATCGCTGGTAATACGGATTGACCAAATTCGGATCAATCAATGTTTGTGCGCTCGATGGCAAAACGGTTGCAGCCGAAGTTGGAAATTGATTGCTAAAATTAGCAAAACCGCGCGGATTTGTCGCGCTCGTCGTCGAAGTAATTGTTGTTACAATAGTATTTGGCGACGAAGCGACGGCATTTGACGCAATATTGTTGAAGAACGAGTCGTAACCGATGTTATATCCGCCTCGAAACACCGACTTCTTATTGCCAAAAATAAATCCGAAAACTCCCTTCTCGAAAGAGGGTGAGTAAGCAAACCCGATTGATGGCGCAAAGTTGTTAGTGTCTTTTTTAACTTGATTAGATTGGCTAAAAGGACCTGTACGCGCTACCGGATCAACGTTAAAAAGTCCCGTAAAAGCCGGAGTGCGGAGCGAATTAAACGGCACTCCGAAATATTCATACCGAACTCCCAAAGTCAATGATAAATCCTGCGTTACTTTCCAACGGTCCTGCACGAATGTCGCAATGCGGTGCAAAGCCGGGTTATAAATCGCGCTCCCGAAAGTGCGGCTGGCAGTACCGTTAGAACCGCCTAAATCATCAACAAAGTTTCCCAAAGAAGTAAAGTTACCGCCTGCGGCATATGTCAGCGAACCGCGTGTGTTTGCCGGAGCGGTTTGAGTGGAAATTTGTCTAAGGTAGTCAATACCTCCACGAAAGGTATGATTGCCGAAAATTTGCGTTAGCGTATCTTGAATCTGATAGTTGTTGGCAATCCGACCTTGCGGGAAAGTCGCGTCAATACCAGGAGTTGTCAATCCGGCAATAGTAATAAAAGGCCGCGTCCCGGCAGGACCGGTCGCATCGGCAATCGGAAAACTCAAAGCAATCCGATTGTAGGCAAGCCGTAATTCATTGGTCGTCGAAGATGAAAAAACGTGCGTCTCGGAAATTAAGAAATTATAGTAGCGGGATGCGAAGTTGGCATCAAAGCCTTCAAATCCGACCGTCCCGCCGCCGGGCTGCAATGTTCTGTCAGACAGAAAACGAAATGAAAGCTGATCATTTGTACCTATTTTATGATCTGTCCGCAACTGAAATTGATTGGTCGTTGATTTAGTCGAGAATGTGCGGAAGAATTCTCCGTTTTCGACCAAACCGCGGGTGCCTCCGACCGTTGTACTGTCAAGCGAAATCGCCGCTCTGTTGCCAACCGGTGCAATCGTATTAGCGGTTGCCGCAAGATATGCTGCGACATTCGGGTTAGTCGCCGCAAATGGTTGCAATCTTGCGCGACCGGCGGCTGTCGGCACGATTAGTGTGACGGAGCCTCCGGGTTGTCGGAAACGAGTTTCCTCGTAAGCTACGAAAAAGAAATTTTTGTCGCGCCGCGTATTAAATATCGGCACGCCTTCACCAAAGTTCGGCAGGAAAAGAGGTCCGCCAAAAGTCGCGGACGGTACAAACTGCGTACTCGATAATTGACGACCGCGTGCAACTACCACCGGATTACGTGACTGCGATGCAGTAATTGCATCATCGGCACTTGAATCATACTCAAAAGCAACTGTTCCGCGAAAATCGCTTGTTCCCGATCGTGTAATAACATTAACGACAGCTCCGCCCGCCCGACCAAACTCTGAATCAAAATTTGATGTTTGGACCGAAACTTCTTGGACAGCATCTTGGTTGGTTATTTGAAAACCTTGTCCGGCGACAGAGATATCATTATTCTCTGTTCCGTCAATAAGAAAATTATTGGAACGTCCACGCGCACCGTTAACGGAAAAAGTGCCGACACCAAACCCGCCGCGATTGCTGGAAACGCCGGGTAACGTCAATGCCAACGAAACCGGATTTCCGGCAATTGGCAATTCCGTTATCTGTCGGTTGTTGATGTTACCACCGCGGACTGGGGCTTCCGTTTGCAATTGTTCGGATTCGGCAATGACATCAACCGTAACCTCCTGATTACCGGCTTCCAGTTTGGCATCAATAGTTGAGGTCTGGTTAGCGTTAACTCCAAAATTACTTTTCGTAATTTTTCCAAAGCCGGTCGCAGAAATCTGCACTGAGTAATTTCCCAGATCAACCGCGTCGAAACGATAAAATCCCTCGCCATTTGTAATAACTGAACGTTCAACCGAAGTTGCCGTATTAATTAGTTTTACTTCTGCTCCCGGAACCACTGCTCCGTTCGTGTCCGTAACTGTGCCGCTAACTACACCGCGACTTGTTTGTGCAAAGACAGATGAAACCATCAATATCATCAATGCCATTGCCAACATAAATTTTTTCATGTTGTTCCTCCTTAGATTTTTATAGATCTTAAATTTTAATGACAGGTAAAAACTATAATGACTGCATCAAGTCTTATGCCACGCCAATGAGTAAATTAAAACCTCAATTATTACACTACTTAATTAAAAAATGAGCGTTTTTTTTTTTTAATGACAGGTTCTTTTTTACAAAATTTTGAATTTTATATGTGAATTATGTAAATATTCAGGAGCGTGCCGGAATATTGTAACTTTTGATTTTCGAGTTCAGTGTTGTTGCATTCAAGCCCAAAAGCCGTGCCGCCCGCGATTGATGTCCGCCGGTTTGGTCGAGGGCGCGGCGAATCAGATCTATCTCGAATTTTTTCACTTCGTCGTAGAAATTCACACCGCGTGAAATATCAATGTCCATCGAAAAACCTTCGATATCTTTCATCATTTCAAAGGCAAGTTCGGGATTGCGGACTTCGGGGCGCAGACATTCAACCGTAATTTCATCGGTCGGTGCGATCACAACGGCGCGTTCGATGATGTTTTCAAGCTCGCGGACATTGCCCGGATAGTAATAATTTTCAAGCAAAGAAAGAACTTCGGGCGAAAGGTTTTCTGAAATACTGCGTCCGTTTTCGTTGTTATACTTAGTGATAAAAAATTTCGTCAGCGGCAAAATATCTTCGCGTCTTTCACGAAGCGGCGGCAATTCGAGTGGCACAACCGACAGACGATAATACAGATCTTCGCGGAAAGTTCCGTTGCGCACCGCTTCTTTCAGATCAATGTTCGTCGCGGCGATAATTCGGACATCAACTTTGACCGGAGAAGTTTCGCCGAGCGGTGTAAATTCGCGTTCCTGAATAACGCGCAGCAGACGAACCTGTGTTTCGGGACGCAGATCGCCGATTTCATCGAGAAAGATCGAACCGCCGTCGGCGACTTCAAACAGCCCTTTTTTGACCGCAACCGCGCCCGTGAACGCTCCCTTGGTATGACCGAAAAGTTCTGATTCCAGTAATTCAGACGGAATATTCGAGCAATTAACCGGCACAAAAGGCTGGTCATTGCGCGGGCTCGATTCGTGAATCGCTTTCGCGACGAGTTCTTTGCCGGTTCCCGATTCGCCGGTGATCAAAACGGTCGAACGTGCCGGAGCAACGCGGTCAACGAGGCGGAAAACATTTTCCATTACCTCGGAACGACCGATAAAACCCTCGCGTTTGACCGAGCGCACCATCGCCTGCCGCAAAACGACGCGTTCTTCTTCCTTGCGCTGTGCTTTGATTCCGCGGGCGACAAGCGCGAGAATCTGTTCGTTTTGAAAAGGTTTGCGAATGCAGCCTTCCGCGCCTTTTTCCCAGGCGGAAATTGCTGTGTCGAAGGTCGCATAAGCCGTCACCATCAAAACATAGGCATTGGCATCCATTTTGATAATTTCCCGCAAGGCCGTGAGTCCGCCCATTCCAGGCATTGAAACATCCATCAAAACGACATCGTAAGATTTTTGCGTATATGCTTCGACGGCTTCTTCGCCCGTTTTCGCCAGATCAACTTTATAACCCGCGCCCGAAAGAATCGTTTCCAGCACGTCGCGCATTATTTCTTCGTCATCACAAATTAAAACCGAACCTTTTTTCGCCATAAGTAACTGAATATATCAAAATTCCAAGAAAATTTTTAACGCAAAGTCGCAAAGTCGCAAAGAAAAGCAAAAGGAACTTACCAAAATTTTTGCGCCTTCGCGTCTTGGCGACTTTGCGTTAAAATCCGAAAATGCACTACGACAAATTCGCCAAAAGTTATGACAAGTCATTTGCGCCGTTCGAGAAAAGATTTCTTTCAAAATGGCGCGAAGAAACTTTGTCTTATTTGCCTGAAAACTCAAAAATTCTCGAAATCGGCGCGGGAACAGGCGCGAATTTCAAATTTTATCCAACCTGCCAACACGCCGTGGCGAGCGAAATCTCGCTCAAAATGCTTGAATTTGCACGCCACAAGACAAATTCGATCGAACTTATTCAAACCAATGCCGAAACTTTACCGTTTGCCGAAAACACCTTTGATGCAGCTTTTGCGACTTTGGTTTTTTGCTCAATCCCAAAACCCGAAAATGCTTTTGCCGAATTGCAGCGAATCGTCAAATCGAAAGGCAAGATCGTCCTGCTCGAACACGTTCGCCCAAACGGGCTGCTTGGATTTGCCTTCGATTTTCTGAATATTTTGACGGTCGCGATGATCGAAGACCATTTTAATCGTCAAACGGCAAAGCTCGCGGAAAATGCGGGTTTGAAAGTTTTGGAAGTCAAACAAAAAGCCTTCGGAATTATCAATTTAATCGTTTGCGAAAATAAATAATGCAGAAACACGCACGAAGTAAGTGTGTATTTGCGAAAATAAATAATGCAGAAACACGCACGAAGTAAGTGTGAAAAATACACACTTACTTCGTGCGTGTTTCTGCATTTCAAA
>JANPDZ010000828.1:0-1921 GCA_031431735.1 Acidobacteriota bacterium
GCGAGCGAAATTTCAAACTCAAAGGGCGAATCCCGCAATGTGATTAAATCAATAATCATCTCTAATAGAATAAACTTTCAATTCAAACTGCGCTAAACGCAAAGGATTTATTATAGCTTTTGTAGAATTTGTGTCAAACTCACGAAAAGTTTCAGGTTCCAAGTTTCAGGTTTCAAGTTTGCTTTCTGAGCCGATTGCTTCGTCCAAATTCGCAAAACCTCTTTCTTTTATGATGCACAATAAACCTTCATTTACGTCTTTCGCAAACCGGAAACCTTGATAAACAAAACCCGTGTAAGCCTGCACGAGCGATGCGCCTGAAGCGATTTTCTCAAACGCATCTTCGGCCGTAAAAATTCCGCCGACACCGATCACGGGCAGCTTTCCGTTTGAATATTTGTAGATTTTTTTGATTACTTCGTTCGATCTTTGCCGCAAAGGCTTACCGCTCAAACCGCCCGTTTCGTTTATTTTGGTTTTCAAATTTTCTCTCGAAACGGTCGTATTTGTCGCAATAATTCCCGCCAATTTAAGCCGCAAAGCGATATCCACAATCGCTTCGATCTCAGTTTCCGACAAATCCGGCGCGATTTTGACAAGCAGCGGTTTTAAGTTTTGAGTCCCGCCTTGAGGCGGCTTTTCCGTCGCGATTTGACGTTTCAAGGCAGAACTCAAAACTTTGTTTCGCCTTTGCAATTCGCCCAAAAGCTCTTCCAAATTTTCCGCTTTTTGAAGTTCGCGCAAGTTAGGCGTATTTGGGCTTGAAACATTAACGGCAATATAATCGGCAACCTCAAATGCCAGATCAAAACTCGCCAAATAGTTTTCGATCGCCGCGTCATTCGGAACGTCTTTATTTTTGCCGATATTGACGCCCAAAACACAATTCGGCGTAATGCGCTTTAATCTTTCGACAACTTTTGCCGCACCTTCATTATTAAACCCGAGCCGATTGATCAACGCCTGATCTTGCGTGAGGCGAAAAAGACGCGGCTTATCATTTCCCTTTTGCGGATTGAATGTAACCGTGCCGACCTCGACAAACGAGAAACCGAGCGCGGCTAATTGATTGACGACGACACCGTTTTTGTCGAATCCGGCGGCGATTCCCAAAGGATTTTTGAATTTCAAGCCAAATCTTTCGAGTTCGCCAAACGATTCGCCCGAAGCGAATCGTTTGGCTATCAAATCCTGCGCTAATTTTGTCGAAAGCCCGATCTTTAATGCTTCGATGCCGAATTCGTGCGCTGTTTCGGGCGAAATATTGAATAGAATCGGGCGAATTAGTTTTTCGTAAATTTTCGACATCGGCGGCTGAATAGATGTTAAATGATAAATGTTAAATGTTAAAACTTGAAACTTGGAACTTAGAACTTGAAACTTGAAACTTAAGGGTGTTACGATTTGCCGTGAAGATATGGCAGATGAATACGGATTAGTCGAAAAATCGAAAATTATGGACGCGGCGCGGATCAAACGCGCTCTTTCGCGGCTTGCCTCGGAAATTGTTGAAGAAAATCACGGCGCAAAGGATTTGTATATTGTCGGTATCCGGCGGCGCGGCGTTCCTTTGGCGGAAAAAATCGTTTCCAAGATCGAACAGCTCGAAGGCGAACGTCCGCTTTTCGGCATCATTGACATCACGCTTTACCGCGACGATCTTTCAACCGTCGGTGCAAATCCGATCGTCAACCGGACGGAACTCGGCGCGGACATCGAGAATAAAAAGATCATTCTCGTTGACGACGTTCTTTACACCGGCCGCACGATTCGCGCCGCAATGGATCAACTAATGGATTTCGGTCGCCCGAATCGTGTTCAACTCGCCGTGCTGATTGACCGCGGCAAAGAACACCGCGAATTGCCGATTCAAGCAGATTACATCGGCAAAACCGTGCCAACAAAACGCGCCGAAATCGTC
>JANPDZ010000829.1:0-2431 GCA_031431735.1 Acidobacteriota bacterium
CAAAAGTTGCTTTTGCTAAATTCTAATCACTTTATTTGTCAAATTGCTTGATATTAGGGCAATTCCGCAACTTTTGAGTAGAAAATAAGATTTCCTAAACGCCCGAAAATACAAGAGATTTTCAAAATTTGGATCTACTGAGTTTAACAATGAAGCCTTTCCAGATCAGAAATATCAAAATCAATCCGTTGCCGCGGATCCTCTCGCCGATGATGGGCGTGTAATTTATTTGTACAAAAGTCTTATGATTGTTCCGAATTCTGAAAAAGCGGTTGTTGATATTCGTAAACTAACCGATTATTGCCTCAATTCTGAACACGAAATCGGTCAGCATAAAGCACGAGTTTTTGAGTCTTCACTTGATTTAACTGTCGAATATGCGGAAGAATTAAAAGAGACCTTGCTTGATGCTGTCAAAATCAACGAGGCGCAACCGGGAAAATTTGATAAATTCGGACAACGCTATACAGTTGATTTTGAAATCAAGCGCGGCACAAAAAAGCAACCGTCCGAAGCGGTTGGATAATCGAAACAAATACGGATTTTCCGAAATTGACGACCTGTTTTGTATTATGAAAAATTTCAAACTTTTTGATGTAGTGGCATTAACAACGAATTTACCCGAAGAAAATCTCGGGAGCGGACAAGTCGGCACAGTTGTCGAGATTTATAATGATGGCGAAGCGTTTGAAGTCGAGTTTGTTGATAAAGACGGACATACTTACGGTTTGCTTACCTTGCGCCCCGAACAAATGATGCTTTTGCATTATGAACCCGTAAAAATTGCGGCTTAAGAGATGAAACCTTTCAAGATCAGAAATATCGAAATCAATCCGCCGCTGATTCTCTCGCCGATAGCCGGATCGTTTTTTGTAATTTGAAGCAATTTTATGTGCTATAATTTTCAGTATTATGGGACAGATAACGATTGAAATTCCGCAAAGCGTCAACCGAAATTATCGTTTAATTACTGAAAATTCGGCACAAGAAGTGTTGTCAAAACTTGAAAATCTGGTAAGGGAAGAAAACAAAGCTGATGATGCCGAGATTTTAGGACTTTGGGCGGACAGAAAAGAATCGGTCGAGGAACTTGCGCGAAATTTGAGAAGAAAGTCGAATGACAGATCATTAAAAAAATGACGGATTATTTGATTGATACAAATATTTTTATCGCGATTCTCAAAGGCGACGCGAAGTTGAAATCTCTTGTCGAATCTATGGCTTGTGCAATTGACACAATTGTTTATGTCGAACTGATACAAGGCTCAAAAGACAAATCGGAAGTTCAAAAAATAGAAAAATATCTGACCCGCTTTGAATTGATTCATTTTGACAAAGCCGTATCGCAAAAAACGCTTGAGTTGATTCGGACATACTCAAAAAGTCACAATTTAATGCTTGGTGATGCGACTATCGCGGCAACTTGTTTGGAAAACGATTTGACGCTGATAACTTACAACGTCAAAGATTTTCGCTTCATCAAAAGCCTGAAAATACAAAAGCCTTAGTAATGAAGCCTTTCAAAATCAGAAATATCGAAATCAATCCGCCGCTGATTCTTTCGCCGATGGCGGGTGTCACGGATTATACTTTTCGCCGCCTGATTAAACGGCGCGGCGGTGTCGGTCTGGTCGTGTCCGAATTTATCTCGGTCGAAGGTTTAACGCGCCACAATCCGAAATCGAAACGACAGATGCGTTTTGCCGAAGAAGAACGTCCATTTGCTGTCCAGATCTTCGGCGGACAGCCCGAAAGAATGGCGCTCGGTGCGGAAATGGCTGAGGAAGTCGGCGCGGATATTTTGGATGTCAATTGCGGCTGTCCCGCGCCGAAGGTCGTCAAACACGGCGGCGGTTCGGCACTTCTCAAAGATATGCCGCGCATGGAGATCATCCTCAAAGCGATCAAGAGCGCGATCACGATTCCGCTAACGCTGAAAATGCGCGTCGGGTTTTCCGATGCGACGATAAATTGCGTCGAAGTCGCGAAAATGGCGGAACAATGCGGTGTCGAACATATTCAGGTTCACGGACGCACCCGCGAACAAGGTTACAAAGGAATGGCAAACTGGGATTTGATCGGCACGGTCAAAGATGCAGTTTCAATTCCGGTTTCGGGCAACGGCGACATCACGACGATTGAATACGGAATGAAACGCTGGCGCGAAACGAACTGCGACGGAATCCTGATCGGACGCGGTTCGATGCAAAATCCGTGGATCTTTCGTCAATTTGACGACGCACTAAACGGGCGCGAAATTTTTCAGCCCGATCTGGCGGAAAAAAAGTCAGTCTTGCTCGAATTCTTTGAAATGGTGCGCGAAGAAATGCCCGAAATGCCCGCGCTCGGCAAAATGAAACAGCTTGCCGGACAATTTACGAAAGGTTTGGTAGGCGGCGCACAATTTCGCCAGACGCTTTATCATTCGCAT